>CAMDBQ010000008.1 GCA_945889365.1 Legionella genomosp. 1
AGAAATACTCATTTCAAGTCTGGGCAATACCATAGAATGGTTTGATTTTGGACTTTTTATTTTCATGGCTCCTATAATCGGTGCTAAATTTTTTCCGCAAGCATCGGCTGGCAATGCAACCATTGAGGCTTTAGTCGTGTTTGCAGCGGGTTTTCTGTGTCGTCCATTAGGCGGTATTTTTTTTGGCTATTTTGGAGATACTCGAGGTCGTGCAAAAACATTAAGAGTCTCTATATTAATCATCACGATATCAACAGTTTTGGTTGGTTTTATTCCGTCCTATGAAGAGATAGGGGTGGCTGCTCCAATCCTATTCATCTTGCTTCGTTTGATACAAGGTGCGTCTATTGGTGGCGAATACAGTGGGGTAATAATCTACCTTGCTGAATTAGCACCACGCAACAAACGTGGATTTACCACGAGTTTTGCAGCAATAGGTGCGAATTTAGGTTTTTTATTAGCCACAGTAACGTTGATGCTACTGCATTTGTTTTTTAACGAAAAAGTGATCACAGATTGGGCATGGCGCTTACCCTTTCTTATTATAGGTATACCAGGCTCCTTAATTATTTACTATCGGTTTAAATTATCTGAAACACCGGTTTACTCTCAGTTGAAAAAAAATCATCGTCTTGAGTCCATCCCCTTTATTGCAGCCATTAAATTTGCCCCCTACCAATTACTGAAAATTTTAGGACTTACTTGCATGGGATCAACATTTTATTATGTGTTTTTTGCGTATATGCCTACTTATTTAGAACACTATATTGGCTTTTCATTGGCAAACGCGCTAATTATTGAGAGTTTTATGTTAATTATAATGCTGTTTACTCTTCCTTTGGCAGGCATGTGCGGCGATTATTTTACCCGAAAAAAAATGCTGGTAATCACCTCAATAGCTATTATATTTTTTGTTTTACCCTGTTTTTATTTACTGCAGTTCAAATCCATAATATTAGCACTATTATCTTTAGGTACAGCAACTATTCTAAGTTCATTAGAACAAGGGAGCACGTTAACCGCCATTGTAGAAAATTGTCCTGAGAACGTTCGTTACAGTGGCATAGCCTTTTCTTATAATGTAGGAAATGCTTTATTTGGTGGCAGTACACCATTGGTTGTTACTTTACTGACAGAAAAAATAGGCCTTATCACACCGGCTTATTATCTGATTTTTATGGCAGCCATCACTTTGATTACCGCAACAACCTTACTCAGCAACAACCAGTCTTTAGGGCCTCTTCCCCACCCTAAGCGTTCTAAAATGCAAATGCATTTGGATTTGCAATAAAACCAATATAGAGCAAGATCACACCGAACATCAAACTAAATAAGCTACAAAAAAGGGATTTCTTGGATGTATTGTGACAGAAGCCCCTCCCATTGCTTAACAAAAATGAACCGAAAAATCCCGATAAAAACCATACTTGTTGCAATTAAAGTGATGATTAAGGTCCATCCCAACTCAAAAATATTAGCCAACATTAAAGATAAACTGCCGAAGATAGTGGGAAGTACCCCTTGTATAGCGACAATTAGAATTGTCGCTATACAACTACGATTAATAGCTGTGACTGGCTCAAATGATAGGGATAAAATTTGGGAAACTGCGGACAGATCCCTCACGCTGTTCTGGATGATGCGGGCCGTCACTGCGCAACTCGCTAACGTGCACGCAGATTGGCCTATTTATGATTTTAGTGTATAATCGGATCGCATTATCTGCTTAAAGGGCATTTATTATGAACGAATTGACTGCTAAACAAATATCACTGTTTCTTGCAAGGATAATAGCTCTGCTTAAACAGCCTGGGAATCTTCAGCCAAGCAAGACGTTGCAATCACTTGAGAGATTTGAGAATCAACTAACTCTTGTAGCGCTTGAAGAGTGCTTTTCTGCGCACCAATCAGGGTTATTAAATTCTAATTTAACGCGTCTTTTATCAGAGCGTTGGGAGCGGATCCGTAACAGCAGAATGTGTTACACGCAGCAGCCCAGCAACCCGGTTAACCAGTTGTGTCTTGACCTTGCAAAAGCAATATCTACCGACTGCTATTATAATCTGCTGATGCCAAGTATTATCGAGCATACGGATATTTATGGTAATAGCATAAACGACCTTGGCTTGCATGAATTTATATTGTCCAACAATGAACTGGTGTTTATACCAATAATTGGGTGTTTAGAACAGGCCTCAATATCAGAAGAAGGTAATCTTAGACATCTGGTAAAGATTGATGATGTTTACCCGGAGTTAACGTGTAACGAAATTGACCGCGTATCATGTCACTCAACACAAGCAGCTGAACTCTATCAAGCCGTTATTGCATTAAATACAACCAGGCTGCATGGCAGTGATATCGGCGCCAAATTAAGCCAATTAGCCAGACGTTTAAGAGGCGGAGGCGCGGGTGGTTCTGGCAGCGAATTCAACGCTGGTTCTACAGCAAATATAGGCATTATTGAATTCTTTAGCTACTGGGAAGACTTGCCTGAGACACGAAAAAAAGCTATTTTGACTGCGAACCCCGGCCTGAAAGAGACTCTGGGGCGATTATCTAGACCTAATGATGAGAGCTATCAAGAAGTAAGATTTTGTGTTGAATTACTTGCTGCTGCACTTGATCCAATTATCGCTAAGTATAGCTGCGCGCAAAACATCCAAAAACTTAAGCTGCAGGTTCAAACCAAAACTTTAGCTCTGACAAAGAAACTAGCTAATCCCGCTGATTTAGCAGCTATTCCTAGCGCGAACCCACCGAAACATATCCTACATCATATTTATGATTCCCCACTGAGCACTCAAAGAGTGATGTTTAAAGAAGTACGCTGTGAGAATGCATTAATGTATGCTCTTGCGCATGATCCAGAAGCCTTGCTTGAATTTACATTGGATTCAAAGGCGCTCGATCAAATCACCTCGACGCGTGTGAATAATAATGGTGACACGGCATTAATCGTTGCCGCCAAACATGGGAAAGTAAACGTTTTAAAATTATTAATAAACGAATGGCGCGCTAAAATTGAGCTAGGTGATGTTGATCACAGTACAGCATTGCATTGGGCTGCCATCAATGGGCATGTCGCGGCTGTAAGTTATTTACTCGATCATGGCGCGCAAATAGAAGCCACTGGGCTAAGAAATGACACCGCCTTGAATCTCGCAGTTATGTTCAAGCAACGCACTGCATTCGACTTATTACTACAAAAAAATGCCAGGCTTAACGCTAGAAACAGCCAAGGAAAGAATGCCCTGGACCTAGCATTCACAGCGGGTAACGAATACGTTGATCCAATTCTGATGCAAATAGCAAGATTATCTATGGATGAGCAAGCCGAGTGCCTGCTAAATGTGCGCGGGGGTATTTACCAAAACGTCTTATTTTATGCCGCTGCAAACAAACCAGCTTTATTTGATGAACTAATAGGTATAACCCTAAAGATAGCTGACGAACCGCGCAAGCATGCTATCCTGATGGCCACAAATGGAAACGGCTATAATCCATTAATACTGGCCGCTCAATTAGGTGCGCTTGATAGTATTCGTAACTTGTTAGGCTATGGCATTTGGATTGAGTCACCTGATGTGAATGAAAGTACAGCATTGCATTGGGCTGCCAACAATGGGCGTGTTACGGCTGTAAATTATTTACTCGATCATGGTGCGAACATAGAAGCCCTAGGGGATGGGGGTAATACTGCCTTGCATTTCGCGGTCATACACAGGCAACGAGCTGCAGTCGACTTATTAATACAAAACAATGCCAGCGTTACCGCTATAAACAAAACGGGAAAGCTTGCACTCCACCTGGCATTATCATTGGTAGAGGGGGAAGAATTTGTTACTGCCATCCTAATGCAAATGGCAAGATTGCCAATGGCTGAACAAAGTACTGTCCTGCTCGTACCATCTCGAGATCACCGGCACAACTATGATAGTGCGCTAACATGCGCTGCTATAGAACAGCCCAGTATTCTTAAGCAATTATTCAAAGTACATTTATCTGCAAATGTAGCAAAAGACGTCCCACTGATAGAGGAAATTTTAAATCGCATGCATTTTGATGCGCATCTCCAATGCATTAGCGATCATTACCAGTTGATGAAGCAAAAATCGCAAGAAAATTCAAATTACCTGCTCGCAACTGCCGCAGCTAAAACCCTGTTAACTGCATGCGTTAGGGCAAAAGTCCAGCTTTATGATAGCAATGATCCGCTCGCTATTAAAATAGGCAAATTTCAAGAAAACTGTAATGCAGCTATCAAACAAGCCAAGCCGGTGTTAAAAAAATATCGCGAATGGGGTAAAGTATTGGCTGTATTTATACTGGCTATCATTACGCTTCCTGTTTCACTCCCCTTATATGCAGTAGGATTCTTTTCGGTAAAGACTAAATCTGAGCAGCTGCTAGATAAGTTGCATGAGGCCATCGCTTTAAAAAATAATCCTGCGGTTTGCTCACCCTAACGTTATGGAGCAGACCACAGTGATCCAGCCTATATACCCAAAAACCTTGTTAATCACCTGACGGATGCGCGCAATAATCCTCATGGCACCCTCAAAATTAGCCTCAAAATGACATTTTAAAAATTTTCAGTCAGTATGCGCTATATTTTGCTTTAATGTGTTATAATTTTCTTATTTAAAAAGCGCCTTATTTAAGCAAAGGAATACATTATGAATGAAGAACGGTTTGAACTGATAATTACAGAAACACTTAGGGCCCATTCTCTTCAACATGCTTATCGGGGCGTTCACCAAACCGGCTGTATTTTTCAGCCCATACCTGGGCAAGGTCAGCGTCGTTTTTTATCTGACAAATCCGTGCTTGAACAAATGTTAGAGGCCATTGTTGTGGCCTCTAACAACAACATTCCAGAAGAACAATTAACGCTTATTGCTTACAATCTTATTGTAATACATCCTGCAATACGCCGTGATGCGGTAAAAGTAGTTTCAGAATATTGCACATACTTCGTTTTGCAACCGTCCCATTTTCAGAAAGGAGGCACCACAACTCTAGATATTAGAAATTTGCCGAACTTAAGAAATACAGGAAAATACACAGGGATTTATAATAAACTCTGTGAGGCCAAGAGTCTTAAAAGTTCAAACAATACTACGATTAGTCCAGAAGCTAGAAAGCTACTTCAATTTGTTGCCTTTTTTGGTGCGGATTCATTAGATATTCCTGTATTAATGAAACAACTGATGAAAGACGCCTCAAATCTTAAACAATGTTTAGATCCATTTGAACTCGCGACACATATACATCATAAAATTATTGAAATTCATCCGTTTGTTGATGGAAATGGACGAGTTGCTCGAGCACTGATGAATGAAATTTTGAGTACGGCTGGATTATCTACATTAAATCTAAAAGCAACGAAAGCGCTGGAAAATGAATATGATGAAATGGTTAGGAAAATGGATAAGGTAGAATTCTCAGGATGGTTGAAGAACATTCATTCAATACAACATCCAGGTCATCTGGTTGTAGAATCGCAAAATGCTATGTCTACTGGGTCAGACAGCCAGTTAAAACGGGAACCTATGTCACCCGAACTTGAGGCCTATCTATTTTTCACGCCAAAAAGACACGGTAGTATTTTTTCCAAGCCCAAAATTTTTAATTTTGATGACGTTGATAACATAAAACTGACATACTGCAACGGTTAGCTAAAGAGCAAATTGCGTTTGGTTCAAAAATGATGGATAGCCCACCTTCTTAAACATTAAGCGGCCAGAGTACAGCGCACGGCTTTGTATTCATTATAGGTGGGATTATCGGGGGCATACGTTAGTTTCTTATGTGCGCAAAAGTACACTAATGCAGCTGTGCTAATTTGCTGGATATGTGCTATATTTACACCATATTAATGTATTTAAGGATTTCTGATATGCCTTTACCAATAGTGAGCAATAATGCAAACAGTATGGCGCTTCAATTTAGACAAGCTGCTGGAAAAGGTAATCTAGGTGAATGTATACGTCTATTAGGAAATGCAGCCTTTTCGATTGATGCGGCTGGTCAAGATTCTCGCAAAACTGCTCTTCATTGGGCCTCTGCAAACGGACATGTGGATATTGTTTATTTTTTGCTGAGTCAACATGCCAGTCTGTTACCAGATATTAATGGCGATACAGCATTTGATTTAACCCAATCTCCTGAGATTCGCCGCAATTTGCAGTACCATTTCAGAGAGTATTTTCTAACTAATGCTGTTAAAGACAATATAAAGTTAACCGAGGCTGAAAATATTCAATACGGCTTTGCAGTGCCTCCTGAAGTAAGTGGTGATGTTTTAGGCATTTTACAAGAAAAATCGTTATTAAAATTTCATTCCACCCTAAAAAGACACCAACTGTCGGTTAACAGTTACATTGATGGCCTTCCTTTGATGATGATCTTGAACTTGTTTGATCAGAATGACCCTCACAAGAACAAAGCTTTTTTCGATTACTTTATTGAAAAAGGGGTTGATTTAAATCTAAAAGCACACCGCAGACAAGTTGATGGTTATGAAGGCACTGTTTTGCATGCTGTTTTAGCAAATGAAAACTTGGAAAATGCCATGTATATTTTAAGCGAAGCAACGGAAGCTGGGTTAGTTATTGATCCAACTATCCGTGATGTTGAGGGAAAAACGATTATTTTAATTGGAGTACTGTTACGAGATACAAGGTTTGTATCCGCGTGTCTTGCTCAATTAGGTGACGCTGCTATTGCAGCCATTAATATTGCTGATGAGGTCGGTAGAACGCCATTGCACTATGCATATCTTTTTGGTGTTCACGATATGATTGATTTACTTAAACAGCATGGTGCAAGTATGGACTGTGTTGATGCGCAGAGCAAACGCCCTATAGACATGCTAGATGAAGAACAGCGTACTATCGTGTCTGCATTCAGAAAATTTCATATCAATGCTGAAACACGAATGATTTCTCAGGAATTAACACTTTTAGATCAATGTCTTTCCAATAGAAGTCAAATCATCCACACTCGGAGCCACGGCGTTTAAACAGGCTCGAACGATACCAATAGTCACTCACCGGGTACCCCGTAACAATCGCCGATCCACGCGCGTTAGCAAGCGGGATTTTGTAGCTCCCCACGAGATTCATAAAGAAGCGAGGGATCTTAATTTATCAGCACAAAATAAAACCATTAAACAAACGAGGGATTGATGGACCATTATTTGCATACGATGACTTCAACACAACAAGCACAGGCTGATGATGCGACCAAACAACAAGACGTGGCAACGTTAGAGGCTGGGAAAATTATCTATTTTCCAGACTACTCTTTTCAGCCAACCACGACTGATAAAGCCTTATTATGTGAGTCCATTTTGGATTCAAAACACAAAAACATCAGTTATCATCACACGAGCCAGCGCCTTGTCGGCTGCGCAAATTCAGAATTTACGGCATTGATGCAAGGGTTCATGCATCGATTTTCAGACTTTGCGAAAGCATTAGTCGACTCCACTTTGCCACACTATTCTAAAGACCTTCGCTGGGGAAGAACCAGTTATCGGCCTGCTGAAATCAAAGGGCGAGCCACGTCCAAACGAAAAGATGACAAACGCGTGCATGTGGACTCGTTTGCCGCAAGTCCTGTGAATGGATTGCGTATATTGCGCGTTTTTTGCAATATTAACCCGTATGGCGAGCCCCGTGTATGGCATGCGGGGGAACCGTTTACCGTCCTACTGAATACCTTTGAGCCCAAGATTCCAGCGTATAGCGCTATGCGCGCGAAGTTACTTCAGCTGGTTAAAGCAACCAAAACACGTCGCACACCTTATGATCATTATATGCTTCATTTGCATGACCAGATGAAATTAGATGATCACTATCAAGCCAATCTTAAAAAGGAGCGCATTGAGTTTCCCTCACAAAGCACGTGGATAGTCTTTACCGATCATGTTTCACATGCGGCATTGAGCGGGCAATTTCTGCTTGAGCAAACGTTTTATTTGCCTGTGACGGCTATGCTGAATCAGGAGCAATCACCGCTTCGTCTTTGGGAAGAGAAAAAGGGATGTGTGTTGGCTTAAACAAAAAGCCCAATTGGCAACACATAAAGACGGATATTGTTTTTGTAAAATGATAAGCCTACGTGCCGCGGCACGTAGGCGGTGGGGAGCAATTGTCAACACGCCCCGCAATGAATAGTGACTTGTTTTCAATGCGAAACGCTACCGTGAACAAATATACAACATCTACGGATTCTTGAGAGTAGCTTGTGCGACAGCGAGTTCAAGTTGAACTTCATCTTTTTCGAGAGGGAACAAGATATCAGCTTTTAGATCGGCCATGCCTTTTATTGCCTGACCAAGTAACGGATGAGCTGAACTGAGCCGTTTATCGCGATCAACCCAGCCTAATTCTACGATGACATCCCGTGTGCGATAGCCTTTTTCATGTAGGGCGTGTTTTAGGATGGTTTGAAGATCGGCGTTTTTATAGTCAATATTTGATTGTCTAAAAAAACCCAACCGACCTGCGCGGTCATTTGCTAAACGTTCGCCATAACACGTCTGAAATTGCTCCAGCAGCGAGTCATTTGGAGATAGGAAATTGTAAGACTGCATAAATGAAGCCTCGTAAAAATCATTGGCTAGATGGCTATGTACTGTCTGCGCTGGATGAACATCATCCCAAAACATATAACCATTTGCAGCAGCTTGGTTACTGGTATTTTTGAAATCCTCGGATTCAATGAATGCATGGTTTTTTTTATGTTCTTCCAACCCAAATTGCTCAGGATGGTTGAAGGCTTGTTTAAATAATTGATTGGCATCATAAATTGAGATAGAGCATTGAGGGTATTTTTTCGTCAGTTCTGCTATTTTAGCGCCTAACATTTCATTGCAATGATCTACGCTATTTTGAGCACGTTGTTGTTTGTGTGCAGGTTGCTTTTGGAAGCGAGGTGTAAGGGATAAATCCGGCAAATTAAACAAAACAAAATGCTGATAACCCATGCCAATCATTTTTTCGATATTTTTTACGCGCGCTTTTACGGCTAGTTCAGCGGCGGCTCTTGATGGTTGCTCATTGACTGTGATTAAATCATTCGCGCCAGACCATTCAATAACCAGTGTGCTTTGTTTGTAACTGGCAGGAATATCCATTGATTTATCATCTTCTTTGATTCGGTCTCGCATTTCATCCAGATTTGCTACAGCCATTCGAGATCCCAAAACCAGAGGGTTCAGGGTTATTTTTTTAAAGTAATTATGTGCGCTCATACCGCCTTCGCAATATGTTCTAACGTAAGACTGAGAGGAGTGTGTCGCAACGCGCTTATCATCATTGTGTACGAACATAGGTTTAGACTCGCTCGACTCAGAGCTGCTCTGATCAGATATTTGAGCCATTGAATCAACCATTACTTTTTGGCAAAAGAAATCAATCCAGGCAAAACCGTTCGTAAAGCGACCCTCAGGTGAGTTACCAACCAAACCGCTCATGGGAGCTAATATACTATCTGCCATGGTGCCTTTATCCGAAAGACTGTCACCAATAATAAGAAAGCGATCTATTGAATGCTTCATAACGTTATAACTCCATTTTTATGTTAGGCTTTTTCCTCAAAAAATGGTATCACAAAAAACAAAATCCGTCTGGTTCTCCCCACTATTTTTGATTTGCTTTGTTCAGTAAGTTAATCACCACACTTCAACATCCGTTGTCTGTTAATAAATTTATCCATCCCTCTGATTTATGCTAGAGAAATAGCCTCGTAGTGCCTCGTCTTGTTAATACGCTCCCTTACGCGGGGCCAACACCTTAAGGGAGCGTATTGACAAGACGAGGCAGCAGTTATTTTGAGGCTATCTACCCCCTAATTATGGTAGCAAAGGTGGTTCAAGTTCAATTTGGTACACTCACGCGGAGTTACATTGCGTGGAAATCCACCGATTTATTCTCTAAGAAATTAACAAAAATATCCAGCATCCTGAGCTTTGGATTCTGTTCTTCCATCCACAAAAATTGCCCCTGTTCATTAATCTCATGAAAGATGTACTCATCATCTGGTGTCACACTAAAATCAAACGTTCCAAATACAATGCCCAGTTCATGCATGAACCGGCGTATTTTAGTTGTCAGATCGTTTGAAAGTGCATAGGGCTCAATCACTGTTTGCTCTTGTGAGTTTAATTTAGAAGCCACAAGGTGGTCGCCGAAACAGGTTACGCGTATTCCGTATTTTTTCTTAACTTCCGTTTGAAAAATACTCGGCGATAGCTGTGAAATCAAACGATTAGAGAATGTTTCAGAATCGATGGCACTCCCTGACGGTCGCGGATCGGATTGCTTTCCGTCCACACACAGCGGTTTACAAACAACCCCTTCGTCAGCATGGTTTAAAAAAAAGGAGCTTATTTCCGTTGAATCACTGGAGCAAAGCGTAGTCGGTATACTCATTCCACAGTCACTTGCGATTTGCAGTTGTAATATTTTAAAGTTAGCTCGATTGGCCGCTTCCTTACTATTCACCCACCACGCATTCGGTGCCATATTAAACTTGACTGACTCGTAAAATAATAAGTTTTCACGCACCACGAATCTGAAATCATCTGGTCGCAATATGGTCGGTGGAAGATGCGGTTTGCGATCGCGTCGCCACCAAACCACGTCATAATCATTATCCAAAACGGCATCAAAGCGATCCGTGTTTTGCCAGCTACATTGCTCCACATCAATAAAGACCGAATTTTTCTGCCTGCGCGATTCCTCCGCTGCAAAAACCAGCGTGACTTGGTGGCCTCTTTTTTCTAATGCATGTTTTACCAACATAGCATGCGTATCGTGCGGATTCGTTGGAATTAAAAACTTCATTTGTTTGCATTCTCCGTGTTGATTACGCCAAATAGTGCGGTATTAAAATCAAATTAGTTCTATTTGTCAAGATTTATAGAACTAATTTGTTATTAATTAGCCATGACTGCGGGTTTTTAATGAAATATAGAACTATATTGATATAATGAGATTCAATTCAAAAGCCATCTATCGATATGAACCCGAGTACGTTCGCTGAGCGTTTAAATATTTGTCTGGATAAAGAGGGGTTTCCGCCTAAAAATCACGGGCGGATACAATTATTGGCCGAAATGGTTGGTTTAACGCATCGCGGCGCCAGCAAATGGGTCAATGGGCAAGGCGCTCCTCCTGCAGGGAAATATGCTGCATTGGCTAAAAAATTAAATGTTAACGAAGCATGGCTGCGAACAGGTGAAGGGAGCATGCTTGGCAGCCCTGATTCCGTGCAGCTATCAAGTGCCATGGGTTTACCACAAGATGTTAATATTTATACCGTCGATGAATTGATCTCGGCAAAAAAAACGCCTCAAAAAACAATTAAATGCGTTCTGCCTTACAAGGGGATTTTTTTTGGAATGACCTTGGAAACAGAGGCCATGTCGCCCAGATTTCCCAATGGCTGCATTATCATTTTTGATGAAACAGCTATAGCAAAAGATGGGGATTTTGTACTGGTTAACTATACAGGGTTTCCTGAACCGATTTTCAGGCAATTACTGACCATGGGTTCATCAAAGTATCTTAATGCTCATAATCCTAAATTTGACCGACTGGTTTTGACCGATGAAAGTCGGATTATTGGGAAATTGATTCAGGCGATTTTATCGTTTGAGTAAAGGCATCGTTTTAATGCAAACCGGTCCGAGAGGCACTTACTTAAGGGTTTATTTCTGAACCGTTCGGGCTGAAGAGCTGCTGTCTAAACTTGGCTCATTTGACCGCAAATATATCCAATCCGCGCAATATCTTCTTTTGAAAAATATTTGTATTGATCAGAAAACAAAATATCCAGCGGGTTCATGAGCTCATGATCGTTTGTCTCTGCATTGAACACCTGTAACGTCGTAATATTGTCTTGCACTACTGTATATTTTTCTTCTTGGATATAGGCCTTGCGCATCATTTTTTCAGCCTGCATATGACCCATCATGAACGCTATGCGTTTGGAGGCTACTTTTGCATGATCGAAAGGCTCATTAACATCATAGACCATGATCTGACCTTTGTGAGTAACTGCCTGAATTGCATCTCCCTGTACAGTGACTTCTCTCACCTTATCATGCAATAAATAAAATAAATCATTGATGCTATTTACATCAATTGGATGCAAGCCGGATAAAATGTCAGGCGTTTTTTTTATTTCTTCAATCGTAATAGGCGGCAACAGATCGCCTGGCTTGTCTGTATGAGCCAGTTGTATTGTCCTGGTTTTTTGATACTCAGCCAACGTCGAATGAATCCGATACCGCGCACTGCGTAAGTGTTCGCTTTCAACTTTATACCGATGATATAAATCTGCAAATTGTAAAATATAGATTTTTAATGACTGGGGCAGCTGTAGTTTCATGTGATTTATTCATCAGGTTTGGTTGGGGGCATTCTACATTAAAAGTATGGGTTTAAAAATTACTTGCCAACTGTTATTATGCGTCTTTTAAGGCCATCGTGGCTTTATACGGGAAGCCATGGAGTTTTAATGCATTCAGGTCCAAGCTTTAAAGTAATGGTTCCTTTTGTAACCATCTATACACTGTGTCTTTTTCTGCCATCAATCGATACGCTCGCGGCCTATACCGTTAATGTATTTTCTTTCTCCATGACGGTTGGTGTGGCCGCCTTGATTTTTCCCGTGATATTTCCATTGTCGGACTCAATAACAGAAGTCTATGGGGAAAAAGTTGCCTATTATACTGTCATGGCATGTTATGTGCCTGCGGTAGCCATTTCATTTGTCAATAATGCATTGCTTTCCTCAGCTGACAACCATCATTTATATGATTTTTTATTAAAACCGTCCTTATTGATAACCGTCATGGGTCCTATTGCCTATGTCTCAACGTCTTATATTAATGTAAGGCTCATTAGCAAACTAAAAATGAAGATGCGCGGCAAACACTTTGCAATAAGGAGCTTTGTATGTTCAGGTTTATCAGGCGCCATCACTAGCCTTATTGTTTTGCCTGTCACATTCTTTGATCATGGGTTCCAATATATAACCAGCATCTATATTGGAACCGTATTAATTAAAATGCTCATCACGATACCGTTTGTATGTATCGCCAGAATTCTAGTATGGATTTATCGGCAAGTTGATTTGATACATGAAGACCCCTTCAATATTGGGATTACACGGGCTTAGATGATCGTATAGGCATTGACAATATGCCTCCCCCCCCTTAGGATTCATGCATTCTAAATTCTGGAACCAATCAAATGACAATCCAACGTGTCCGCGCACTGGTCAGCGAGGATTTTGATGCAGTTAACACTTTGATCCTCAATAAAATTCAAGCGCAGTCTGGCTTAATTGATGATCTGGCTAATCATATCGTGCAAAGTGGTGGGAAACGTTTGCGTCCCTTGATTGTATTATTGGCAAGCCGTGCTTGTGATTATCAAGGCCATCAACATATTTCACTTGCAGCCATGATTGAATTTTTTCATACGGCCACGTTACTGCATGATGATGTCATTGATGAATCGACGTTGCGTCGCGGGCGTGAGACGGCGAATGAAATCTGGGGTAGTAAAGCCAGCATATTAGTAGGTGATTTCCTGTTTACCCAATATATGCAAATCATGATTGATGTCGGTGACTTGAACATCATGCGGTTATTGACTGATGTAGCTCATCAAATCACTTGTGGTGAACTGAAGCAGCTGTCTAACCGCCATAACCACGCGCTCACAACAGCTGAGTACCTTGATGTCATTCGATCCAAAACATCCCTGCTCATCGCTGCCTCATCGGGTGTAGGGGCGCTTATTAGCAAAGCGGGTGAAGACGTGGAAAAAGGTCTCTATGCTTATGGATTGCATTTAGGCAATGCTTTTCAACTGATCGACGATGCACTAGATTATTGCTCAGACGCAACAACGCTGGGCAAAAATGTGGGCGACGACTTAGCCGACGGTAAGGCAACGCTGCCTTTAATTCATGCTTTAAAACACGGCACAGCGGCGCAACAGCAGAAAATAAAAGCCAGTCTCGAGCAAGGCACGCTGGATTATCTGCCGGATGTGATGGAGGCGATCACTGAAACCAACGCAATTGAACACACGCGTAAAGTTGCTGAAAGTGAAGTTGGGCGCGCAATAGCTGCTTTACAGGTGCTACCAGAGTCAGTGTATAAAGATGCGCTTGCGGAGCTGGCGTGTTATGCAGTGAAGCGCGTATATTAAGAGTGATTGTCGGAGTGTAGCTCAGCCTGGTAGAGCACTGCCTTCGGGAGGCAGCGGCCGCTGGTTCGATTCCAGTCACTCCGACCAGTTTGAAATTTATACCGCTACAGGAACCAATCTAGACGGATTTTTTAGCTTTAATGGCGCTGGATTTTCGGCATCAAAATACACATATTCCCATGCATCTTCACGAACAACCAATTCACGTAACAATTGATTGTTAAGCTGATGACCCGACTTATAGCCTTCAAATGCGCCAATTAGACTTGAACCAAGAAGAAATAAATCACCGATAGCATCCAATACTTTGTGTTTAACAAACTCATCTTCAAAGCGTAGACCATCTTCATTTAGCACACGATAGTTATCAACGACCACTGCATTATCTAAACTGCCACCTTTGGCTAAATCAGCTTCACGCAATTTTTCATAATCAGACAGAAAACCGAATGTTCTCGCCCTGCAGATTTCTTTAACATAGGATATGACAGAAAAATCAAGCGTTGCAGTTTGTGGTTTGTCGTTAAATACGGGATGATTAAAATCAATTGTGAACGATATTTTGTAGCCATCATGAGGCGAAAATTGCACGTACTTGCCATTATGTTCCACACGAATGGGTTTCAGAATACGAATATACCGTTTGGGTGCATTTTGCTCACGAATACCAGCCGATTGAATTAAAAAAAACAAACGGTGCCGCACTGCCATCCATAATAGGAAGCTCAGGAGCATTGACATCAATAAACGCATTATCGATACCAAGACCCGCAAGAGCAGAAAGCAGGTGCTCAACCGTGGCTAACTTTACACCATTGTATTGAAGTGATGTGCATAATGTGGTGTCGCATACATTTTCATACGAAGCAGGAATTTTGGCCGGTGGATTACAATCGGTCCGAATAAAAACAATACCCGTATTTACAGGTGCAGGATTCAGTGTGATGAGGACGGGTATGCCCGCGTGTAGAGCGACGCCGGTCGCCTGGATCGACTTTTTGAGGGTTCGTTGATTTGTCATTCAATACTCATCTTTAATCAGCCCCTGTTTTTACGAGCCCAAGTAACGTAAAGCTTATCAATATTTTTACGAATAGTCTAGAGCATGTTGACAATTGCTCCCCACCGCCTACGTGCTTCGTCTTGTTAATGCGCTCCCCTAAACTGTCGTCCCCGCGCAGGCAGAGACGACAGCTCGTGGCTATGGACTCAAGCTGGGCGCGAGTTTCCTGATTTGTGGGTAATAATAAGGCCGGGGCGCGTAGGCGGTGGGGCGCGATGGCCCCGACTGCCCACAGAAACGTACGTACCGTTCAGTTATACGGCTCGTCGTGCTAAACGCACCCACTCCCTGTTATCAAGCCCGCCTTTGCGGGGGAGCCAGGGAGGGCAATTCTTAGTCAATTCAACAGGTTGAATTATGCTTCTTCTTGTCTGCGCAGAAACGCCGGGATATCCAGATAGTCAACATCCGGTATCGCATCATGGCCTTTTTTTGCCACTGAAGCAGAAGCAGAAGCAGAAGCAGAAGCAGAAGCTGCAGCTTGCTGTTTACGCATAACTGCTGGACGTTCCAATTGATGATAATCCAATGAACCGTCAACGCGCCTGGTTTCCATTAGACGCGCTTTTACAGGCGCCTGCTGCTGAACTGCGGAAATCGCTGCTTGACGCTGACGTATATCACCTAAACCGGTTACGATGACCGTTACACGCAGCTCGTCCGTCATGGTGGGGTCGATAACCGTACCCACAACAACCGTCGCATCATCAGAAATAAATTCCTTGACCACGTCACCGACTTCTTCAAATTCGCCAATAGACATATCAGGGCCGGCTGTAATATTAACCAGTATGCCCCGTGCACCTGAAAAATTAACATCTTCAAGTAGCGGGGATGCAATCGCTGCTTCAGCCGCTTGACGTGCTCGTTGCTCACCGGAAGCGGTGCCCGTACCCATCATCGCCATGCCCATTTCAGACATCACCGTGCGCACATCCGCAAAATCCACGTTAATCAAGCCAGGGCGCGTGATCAAATCAGAAATGCCTTTAACGGCGCCTAACAACACGTTGTTAGCTGCTTTAAATGCATTTAACAGGCTGATATTTTTACCCAACACACTGAGTAGCTTGTTATTAGGTATCGTAATCAGTGAGTCCACATGTTCCGCTAAACGACGGATCCCGTCATCAGCAGCCAGAGCGCGTTGCTTGCCTTCAAAGGAGAAAGGCTTGGTCACAACGGCAACAGTAAGAATACCTAACTCTTTAGCAATTTGAGCAAAGACAGGAGCCGCACCCGTTCCGGTTCCACCGCCCATACCTGCCGTAATAAACACCATGTCTGCGCCGCGTAAAATATCTTTGATATGTTCGCGATCCTCTTCAGCCGCTTCTCGGCCTACTTGAGGGTTTGCACCAGCGCCTAAGCCTTTTGTTAGCTCGTCACCTAATTGGATCAATATTTTGGCATTGGAGTTTTTAAGCGCTTGCGCATCTGTGTTTGCACAGATGAATTCAACGCCATCGATGTTTTCGGCGAGCATATGCTCAACGGCATTTCCGCCGCCCCCACCAACGCCGACGACTTTAATGACGGCATTGTCTTGCTGGCTTTCCATTAATTCAAACATTACATACCTCTCGTCGGATACTTAAAAATTCCCATTAAACCACTTTTTCATTCGTGTCCACATACCACGACCATCACCTAAAACAGGTACATTATAACCACCTTCGTACTGCTGTTGAAAGCCGTGCAGCAATAAACCCACACCTGTAGCCAAAGAAGGGTTGGATGTCGCTTCAGCCAGGCCTGCAATTTGTTGCGCGGAGCCATGTCGAACAGGCATCTCAAAGCACAATTCAGCCAGTTCAATAGCGCCATTAACCTTTGATGCACCACCCGTTAACACAATTCCGGCGGCTATCAAGTCTTCAAATCCACTGCGGCGCAATTCGTTGCGAACCAGTGAGAAAAGCTCTTCATAACGAGCAGACACTACGTCAGCCAGTGCCTTCGTTGAGATTTTACGATCCAGACGCTCATTCACACTCAGTACTTCAATCATCTGACTGGCACTAGCAAGCTCTGACATCGCGCAACCATAACTTAATTTAATGGCTTCTGCCGATTTGGTGGGTGTACGCAACGCCATGGCTATGTCGTTGGTCACTTGATCGCCTGCAATAGGAATCACTGCAGTAAATTGAATCGCGCCTTCATAGAAGATAGCAATGTCTGTCGTGCCGCCACCGATATCAACGAGACAAACGCCCAGTTCTTTTTCATCTTCGGTCAATACCGCATGACTGGACGCCAATTGCTCTAAAATAATATCACTCACTTCAAGACCGCAGCGACGCACACATTTCGCGATATTTTGCGCCGCACTCACAGAGCCCGTGACAATATGAACTCGCGCCTCTAAACGCACGCCAGCCATGCCTATGGGCTCACGAATACTGCCTTGATTATCAATGATGAATTCTTGCGGCAAAATATGCAGAATTTTCTGATCTGCAGGTATGGCTACTGCCTTTGCTGCATCAATCACGCGTTCAACATCAGCTTGTGAAACTTCGCTGTCTCGAATGGCTACAATGCCATGTGAATTAAGACTGCGAATATGGCTACCAGCGATACCAGTGTATACCGTGCGCACTTCACAGCCAGCCATTAACTCTGCTTCTTGGACAGCTCGCTGAATGGAGTTAACGGTTGCCTCAATGTCTACCACCACACCACGCTTCAACC
>CAMDBQ010000009.1 GCA_945889365.1 Legionella genomosp. 1
AGCTAGGTCAGTTGTTGCTGGTGTTCATGGTGTTTGTCGCAGGTTATATGAGCGCGTCATTATATAATCTGACCAACCTCAGTGCTTGGGTGGGTACGCATGTGCTCGCTAACAGCAGTATACAACCGATCACAACGACAGGGACGCAGCAAGCTCAGTTGCCTAAACCAAAATTTGAGTTTTATACCTTGCTTGCCAATGAACAAGTCGCAGGTGCGGCTCGATCACAGGCTGCAGCCGCAGCTACTGCAACTGAGCCCCCTCAATTAGCCCCAGCAGCACCAGCCATTGTGGCAGAGCGGGCTAAAGTTCTTCCTTTGCATGCTCCGCTTGCACCGGTTGCCGCTGTTGTTGCTTCAGAAGATAAAATCCCGGCATTCATTGCCAACAATAACAAAGGCACTTACCTGGTTCAAGTTGGCTCATTTAAACATATGCGTGAAGCGGAACGGATGAAAGTGTCATTGGTGATGAAAGGATTTGACGTTAAAATTGCCATGATTAATCAGCAACGCGTTAATTGGTACCGCGTGATTATCGGCCCATTTGGTTCGAAAACGCAGGCACAACAAGCGCAATTAGCCTTTGCGCGCAGTGAACACATTATGGGTATGATTCGCAAAATGGACGCGTAGGGAAACAACCTGCATCCTCACCCCAAACAGTAAGGAACAATATGGAAGGCGTTACTTTCATGAAAATAATACCATGAAATTTACCTTTTAATATTGATTGAGAAGATTGAGAACAATGGACTCTGTTCGGATGCAGGCCGGTTTGGCAAAAGGGATTGAACGGTTGCTGTTGTTTTGACAGTTTGAAGGTTTGACGGCTGGACGTTTGGGTTGGGGTCAAATCCTGTGCGGGCTGGAGGAGCTGACGGCGATCGGCCTTTGTCTTTGTCGCCACCCTCATCATGGTTGATGGAAGGGCTAGCGCCGCTAACGCCTGCGAAATAAGCAGTACTAATTAAACCCGCTGCACTCAACAATGCTGCCCCAGTTGCAATAACAATGGCGGGCAATCCTAATCCGCTTGCCACAAACAGCATGCTGCTGCCAACTAATAGGCCAATTGATAAATCAGACGCTAGCAGTTGCTTTAACCATGAAATTTTTTTATCCAGGGCATTATCAATGGCAAGAGATACCCTGAAAGAATTAAATAGAACCAGCAGGGTAGTTGATGCCATTGCAAGTAAAGGAATGAGAGGGGACACTGCACAGCCTGATATTGAGCAGTTAACAATAAATGCTAAAAAAACAATAGAGCCGTAGGCCAATAATCCTTGATTTTGCAGGACATTTTTTTCCAAAAAATCATTAAGGTTCTTGTGTTCAAATAAATAATCCAATGACTCATTCAAGCTGATATCGGTAAAAAAAGCGGTTTTGTCATCGCGCGTCATCGAACAGCTTACGCCACCTTTTTCACTGACCGTTCTGGCGCAGAGCGCATCATTTAAACCATCGCCCACAAACCAAACGCCTTTGAGGTGTTGATCTTCACCACGGGTTAATTGGCTTAGAAATTGTTCTTTCATTTGGGGGGTTTGTTCTGCTTTGATATGGTCTGAATTAAACAGTCTCCCAATCTGCTGGTCAAAACCTGTAGCAGCTAATGTGTTGTCACCGGTGAGCATCATGATTCTTATGCCATCTTTTTTTAAACGACGCAGTGATGGTAAAATATTCTTTCTGATTTCATGTTTAATGTAGACCACACCTTTATAACGGTTATTTTCAGCGACATAAACCGGCGATAATCCTTGCTCTATTTTAAGGGTGTTAATTTCGGGTAGTTTTATCCCTGACTGGCGAAGATAGTCTGCATTTCCAATGTGGATTTGATTGCCTTGAACAACACCAGACAAGCCGCGGTTTTTAGAGTCTGCGTCTACTGTTGTGATGTCTTTAAAGAGGATGGGTTGAGTGGCGTTGGTTTTATAATGATTGATAATTGCTTTGGCGATTGGATGTTCTGCGCCAGCATGTGTCTCTAATAAATACATTCTTTCCAATAATTCTGAAGAAATGCCCTCAGATGAATCGACTTCGCTGTTTCCTGTAGTCAGCGTTCCTGTTTTATCAAACACGACAGTATGTATTTTGTCTAACTGTCGGCTTGAGTTCCCTTGACGTAAAATAATGCCTTTATTGCTGCGTTGATAATTACTGAGTAAATTCGGCAACTGATGGGCTATAACCATGGTGCATGGGCAAAGGGAAAATAAGATGCCGGTTATATTTTGCAATAATAAGGGAATGGATATTATTCCTAAAGCCAATGGGATCCCAATTGATGCGGCAATCTCAGTGACAATGAGTCCAGTGTAGAGATAAATAAATAGATGGTTTGATTCTGGAGTATTCTTTTTATCTGCTCGATGTGCGCGAAATAATAATTGATTGACAGCGCTATGGTATGCGTCTTCTATAGCGTAAACGGTTACTGATTGGCCTAAGTTAATAGCGCCTGCAGGCACTAAATCCAGGCATTGCTTACTTTCGTAGAGCCTCCCTGTTGAAATTGACGTGTTCACCAGGGTATTTCCCTTGATTACTATGCAATCAACCGGGAAACAATCACCCGATTTGATGTTAATGATCATGCCTTTTGTCAGTGCATTTTTCTTTGTCTCGATAGGAATGACTTCTTCTAATATTGTCTGAAGCGGCTCAATATGTTTATTAGTGATTAGTTGAGAAATGGCTTCCTGCTTTTGCTGGGTTATTGAGTAGCAATCGTATGCCTCTGCCATTTCGGGAAGTAGTGTTGTAATCCCATGCAAATGCATCTTCTTTGATTTATCCAAAACCACCCGCTTAATCTCATCCATACCATTAATAATCGTTATCAGGATCACAGGCATAATAAAATTCATGAAGACCATGGAAAAGCTACTGGCTAATGGCATGGTAATCGAATGATAGAGTGTGTGGGTTAATGATAATAACCATCCTAGTGAGATGGTTGTAGCCATATTGGCTAGATTTTTATGGCGTAGATTTTGAAAAAAAATGACTAAATACTCTCTTGCCGTGAACGTAGCACTTGATAAAGAAAGTGCGGTTAATCCGATGGTTAAAGGAAGTGAAGGTGAGAAAATAGTTGATAAAACCATGATCACGGTTATTGACGCTAAATTGATTAAAATATTGATCCAATTAACGTGATTTGATTGTTCTTTTTTGCCGTTATGAAGGTTATCAGTGATCTGAAATTGGGGATAAAGAATGATGCTTTTTTTAAGTTTCGCTAGAATTAATTGGTTCTGTTCGTCAGTCAGTTTATATTCTTGCGTGTCACTTTCAATGGTTAACGTGAACAGATGCACGCCTAATGCTTCTGGTTCAGCGTATAGGCTTAATTGGGCACTGTCTGGCAGAAGCAGTTCTTTCTTGCATTCAACGAGGCATTCATTGAGGCAGTCTTGAATGATATAGCCACATCCTGCGTGACACATAATACCCGAAATTAAGAACGAATCCTGAAAAATTGTATTTTTTGTCATGAGTGCTGCATATAGTTAATTAATGCTGAATTTTAGAGTAATCCGTATTGAATTACCACATAAATGATTGAGCATAGGCGTCAACGAAAACTGAATATTTTTACCGAGTAATCGTAACGCAAATATTCCCGGCATTTTTAACCGCATTGGGCTTTGACACACTAACCGTTAGCTGTGCCACATTAAATGTTTTCTTGATAAGCGTCGCCACCTGCTCGGCCACCGTTTCAATCAATGTAAACGCATTGGACTCGACAAATCCCGTCACACATTGACACAACTTGTCATAGTCTATCGTATTTGCCAATTGGTTATTACACGTACTTAAATCAACAGGAATGCTGATATCTAACAGCAGTTTTTGTGAAATACGTTGTTCCCACTCGTGTATGCCAATGCGGGTAGCGATGTTGAGTGCAGATATGCTCAGTGTATCTATCATCATTTCTCCTGATTCCATGCTAGAATTCACCATTCTAATTATTGAGTAAAAGGTTTGTCATGACCGATGTAACCCAGTCTATATTGATTCGCAGCTTACAACAAAAACCAGTCCCACGCACGCCAGTTTGGATTATGCGTCAAGCCGGGCGATATTTGCCCGAATATCGGCAGGTTCGTGAGCAAGCGGGTGATTTTTTGAGTTTATGCAAACATCCGCAATGGGCGTGTGAAGTTACCTTACAACCCTTGCGTCGATTTGCATTGGATGCGGCTATTTTATTTTCTGATATTTTAACCATTCCTGATGCGATGGGGTTGGGATTGTCGTTTGCTGAAGGCGAGGGCCCGCGTTTTGCAAGTCCACTGCGAAGCGTTGCTGCAATTGAGGCTTTACCGGGTGCCTCGGTTGTTGATGATTTAGGTTATGTAATGGATGCCGTGAGTCTGATTCGTCAAGACATGCCCGCTGAACTACCTTTGATTGGGTTTGCTGGCAGTCCGTGGACGCTGGCTTGTTATATGATTGAAGGCGGAGCCAGCAAAGATTACAAACACGTTTTAAAAATGATGTACTGCGAACCTGTCGCGATGCATCAATTGCTGACAAAACTGGCTGATGCCGTTGCTTTATATCTGGATGAACAAGTGCGGGCTGGCGTGAATGCATTGATGATATTTGATTCCTGGGGCGGGATTTTAACCACACCCAATTACCAGGCGTTTTCATTGCATTACATGGCTACCATTGTGAAGCAACTAAAGAAGAAGCACCCGACTATCCCCATTACATTATTTACTAAAGGGGGCGGGCAATGGTTGAAACAACAGGCTAATACAGGTTGTGATGCGTTAAGTGTGGATTGGACGTGTGATTTGGGGGCCGCACGTGCGCAAGTGGGCTCACAAGTGGCTTTGCAAGGCAATCTTGACCCGACTGTATTGCTTACTTCCCCTGAGTGCATTCGCACTCAAGTTAAACAAGTTTTGGATTCATACGGCCATGGCACCGGTCATGTGTTTAATTTAGGCCATGGAATCACGCCTGATGTACCGCCTGAGCACGTGACCGTGCTGGTGGAGGCTGTACATGAATTTAGTCCTCAATACCATACAGGTGATGTGTGATAGTAATGGGCGCCTTTAAACCCGCTAGCCTTTACCCCGCGATTTTCTCCGTTCCTGCCAGGTTTGTAGCAGCACATAAAATACCGGTACAAAAACCACGGCCAAGCAGGTAGAGGCCAACATTCCACTGCAGACTGTGATGCCAATTGAACGCCGTGCGTTAGCGCCGGCACCTGTGGCAAATACCAGCGGCATTACCCCTAGAATAAAGGCGAATGATGTCATCAGGATCGGGCGAAATCGTGTTTTCGCGCCCATTACGGCGGCTTCTATTATTGATTTATTATGAATTTCTCTTTGTTCTCGTGCCACTTCAACGATCAAAATTGCATTTTTTGCCGCCAGGGCAATTAACAGCAAGATCCCGATTTGCGTATACATATTATTCGCGAGCCCCAGCATGGATAAAACTAACACGGTACCAATTAATGCCAAGGGTACACTGACAATAATGGCCAGAGGTGTGACCCAGTTTTCATACTGGCCAGCTAATATTAGATACACTAAAACCAGCGACAAAATAAAAATATAATAACTCATGTTGCCGGCTATTTTTTCCTGATATGCCGTACTGGTCCATTCATAAGACATGCCTGCTGGCAAAACCTGTTTGGCTAGTTTTTCCAAAACCTCAATGGATTGGCCTGAACTATATCCAGTGGCTGCCATGCCATAAATATTACTGGATGGGTATAAGTTATAAAGTGAAATGATTGAGGGGCCCACGGAAGGGGTAATGTCGGTTAATGTGCCTAACGGTACCATGGAGCCCGATTGATTTTTAACATAATAATTCCTCACGTCCTCAATGGTCATTCTTGAAGCTGCATCAGCCTGCACATAAACTTGGAATACCTGGCCGAATTTTGAAAACAGATTGACGTAGGACGATCCGAGATACGTCTGTAATGCATCGGACGCATCACCAATCGATACGCCCAATGACTCCGCTTTGGTTCGATTAATCGGCGCTGCCAGTTGGGGTACTTCAGAACGAAAAGACGTCATGAGTTTTTGTAATTCAGGCTGCTGATTACCATATTGAATCAATTGGTCCGTGGCTGCCTGTAGTTTGCGATAATCAAACGTGCCATCCTGTAATTCGAGCTGCATTTGAAAGCCACCGGATTGTCCTAGTCCTTGAATGGCAGGAGGAACCACGACCAACACTTTAGCATCCAGGGTCTTTTGAGCAATATCATTCAGTTTCGTATACATCGCTTTTAAATTTTCAGTCTTGCCTCGCACGCTCCAGTCTTTGAATATAATATACAAAACACCCGCATTCGCTAGACTCGCGTTATTATCTAAAAGAGAAATCCCATCAATTGTGATCACATTCGCAATGCCGTCCAGCTTGGAAACCTGTTTGTTAAGATCACTCAAGAGCGCCTCTGTTCGACTCAAAGTTGCGCCATCAGGTAACTGCACGTTCAGCATTAAATAGCCCTGATCTTCGATAGGAATAAAGCCTGTAGGAATTTGACTCAGGCCGAAAATGGCGCACACAACCAATAGGATACCGATTAAGCAGACAAAGCCGCTGCGATTTGCAAGACGATCGATGAATCGAATGTAAGATTCTTCTATCGGGTTGTAAACTCGGTCAAACGTACGAAAAACAATGTTTTTTTGTTTCTGATGCACTACTGGTTTTAGCCATAAAGCGCATTGAGTGGGTTTTAGGGTCATGGCATTGATGGCGCTAATAAATGCGGTAGCCGCAATAACCAATGCAAACTGGGCGTACATCGCACCAGTTAAGCCAGGCATAAATCCTGCGGGTACAAAGACGGCCATCAACACCAAGGTAATACCAAGAATAGGGCCTATTAATTCCTTCATGGCGATAATGGCGGACTCTTTGGGTGGCGTGCCCCGTTCTATATGCTGCGTGACCCCTTCAACGATAACGATCGCATCATCGACCACAATGCCGATGGCCAGCACCAAGGCAAACAAGGTTAATAAGTTGATCGAATAGCCGATGAGTAACATGGCAAAAAAAGCACCTATAATGGTTACGGGTACGGTTGTTGCCGGCACTAGCGTTGCGCGCGCGTTTTGCAAGAACAGGAGAATCACTAGTAAAACTAGAATGCCCGCTTCAAGTAATGTTTTATAGACCTCAATGACGGATGCTTTTACGAAAATAGTGGTATCAAAGGGAATCGAGTATGTTAAGCCAGGTGGAAATTTTGTTGCCATTTTTGCTACAGTTTTGCGCACCTCTTGGGCAACGTCCAACGCATTAGCGCCGGGCAGTTGGTATATTCCAATGGCGGCTGTAGGTTGATTATTTAATTTGGCAATCTGACTATAGCTGGAGGAGCCCAGTTCAACGCGGCCCACATCACGAATACGGATGATTCTCGCACTGCTGCTGGCATTTGCATTTTCATTGGGTTGAGTGGATTGATTTTTGATAATGATGTTGGCAAATGCATTCTGATCGGCAAGTTGACCGGGTACATTGACTGTAAATTGATATGATTGCTGGCCTGCTATGGGAGGGGCTGCAATTTGACCGGAAGAAATTTGCTTGTTTTGGTTATTGATGGCGTCCAGCACATCGCCTGGATTTAAACCATAAGCGAACATTTTTTTGGGGTCAAGCCAGATACGCATGGCATAACTTCCTGATCCAAAAATCAACACATTTCCTACGCCAGGCAATCGCGCCAATTCATCTTGCATATTTATGGTCGCGTAGTTATTCAGAAATAACCCATCGTATTCATTGTTGTTAGCGGTTAAGGTAATAAATTGCAAAATGGCAGTGGATTTCTGTTGTACGACCACACCTTGTTGTTGTACGGCCTGTGGCAATTGCGCCATGGCCGCTTGTACCCTGTTTTGTACCAGCACCTGTGCGAAGTTAAGATCGGTTCCAATGGCAAACGTGACAACCAAACTGTAGGTGCCGCTATTGGTGCTGGTGGATTGCATGTACAGCATTTTTTCTACCCCATTAACCTGTTGTTCAATGGGAAGGGCGACGGTACTAATTAATGTTTTGGCATCAGCACCCGGGTAGGTTGTGGTGACCTGGATGGTTGGCGGCACAATGGATGGGTATTGATTTACGGGTAGGACGGCGATGGCAATTAATCCAAGCAGCACGAGCAACATAGCGATCACATTTGCCAATATAGGGTGTTCGATGAAAAATTTAGACATCATTTATGTAGTCTCTCCGATGATCTCAGGGCTACTTGATTACCCGGCGTTGCATTTTGCAGACCACTAATAATGACGTTGTCTTGCGCATCCAACCCTTTAATAATCGCTCGCCGATCTTGTTCTAATCCCCCAGTCACAACACGTTTTAATACAACGGTGTTATGGCTATCCACTGTTAATAAGTAAGAGCCGATTTGATCATAGAGCACGGCTGTATCCGGCACCGTCAGTTGTGGGGCAGGTTTGGTGGTGGCTACACGGACTTGAACAAACAGCCCCGGAACCAATATATTGCTTTTATTCGGCAATAACGCTCTGAATTCCATCGTGCCGGTTGAGGCGTTAAGACCGGTATTGATGAAATCGAGTTTGCCTTCATATTGATATCTCGTTTCATTTTGTAAGCCAACAAAAACCGGAACTTGTTTGATATCTTTGGCGCTTACTCCATGAGCACGCGCGGCTGCACGCAACTTGATTAAATCCAATTCGTTTAAATTAAAATAGACATAGATAGGATCTAACTGCTCAATGGTTGCTAATTTGGTGGCTACCCCATTCCCAACCAAATTGCTGATATCAATAAGATGGCGACCAATGCGGCCATCAAAGGGGGCTTGAATATGGGTATAACTATAATTGATCGCAGCGATCTCAACATTGGCCACTGCTTTGGCCACTTCAGCCTGGGACTCTTGGCTTTTAGCCAGCCATTTTTCAACATTATTTAAAGACGTCGCATTTTCTTTATACATGCGTTGCTGGCGCGCATATTCAGATATATCATACGCATGAACGGCCTGTTGAGCCTGGAGTGCGGCCTTTGCGCCCTGCAGTTGAGCCATATACGTTTCTGGTTCAATGGTAAATAAAGCGTCTCCTTTTTTGACCAATGTCCCATCAGTGAACTTGATTGCGTCCAAGTAACCCGGAACGCGTGCAACCAGATCAACAGAATTATAGGCGGTGGTGTTGCCCGTTTGCGTGATGTATTCAACGGTATTTATCAATTTAGGTTTTTGCGCGATTACGGCTGGAATGGGAATTTGAGGTCCATTATTCCTGGCCTTATAATGCATAATCAAATCAATAAGGAGAAAAATAACCAGCGCGATTTGCGCGGCTTTAAATAGTTTTAATTTTGATTGTTTATCCAGTTTCATACGCATCACCAGCTCGGTAAATAAAGTTGCTTAACTTTTTGGTTTTCATTCGCGGGAGGCTGATGATTTTGCTGCTTCAGCAAACTACCCCAGTTCGTTCGCGCCGCCATCTCTTCCTTTATATGCTTTGGAACAATATCATTCCCATTACGGATTTGCCAGCCGCCGCCTAGCGCTCGATACAGGGCGACCAAGGCCTGAGGAACATCACCTTGGGCATTGACCAGTGAGGTTTGAATGCGTAACTGTTGTTGTTCTGCATTCAGCACCGGTGTGAAATCGGATTCACCTTCTCTGTAACGAATCAACGCCAGCTTGGTGGTGTTAATGGCCGAACGATTCGCTTTAATCAGGAATTGCTCGGTTTTTTTCGCTTCAATGTAGCGGGTAATATTATCTTGGACTTCCTGTTGTGCTTTTAATACTAAGTTAAGATAGTTTAACAAGGCTTGTTGGAACGATGCATCTTGCACTCGCACAGCATTGGTAATTTGACCATAATTAAAGATGGCCCAGTTAAAGCCAGGTCCTGCGGTGATGGTTCGATTTGACCAATGTAAAAGGTCACTCACGGATGAACCATTAATGTTATTCGAGGCAAAGGCAAAGTTTCCTGCCAATGAAAATGCGGGATAAAGATTGGCTTTTACCGCACCGATACTAGCCGACTGAGCTATCGCTTCTTGACGAGCTTGATAGATGTCGGGTCGTCTTTCCAATGTATTAATAGGAATGCCTACCGCCACGGTCGAGGGTGTTATGGGAATACCCTGTTGTTTAAGCAGTAATGTATCCACCTCATTTGGAACAATGCCGAGTAATACGCCGAGAGCGTCTTTTTGGCTTTGTAAATTACTAACTTGAGCAGGCAAGTTGGCTTGGGTTTCGGCCAGCTCAGTTTGGGCTTGCTCTACATCTAGCAAGCTGATTTGACCGGCTCTGAAGCGAGACTGAGTTAATGTTAAGCTTTCCTTTTGTACCTGGATATTTTTTTGTGTGACGTTGATTAAGGCTTCATCGGTTCGAATTTTAATGTAGACACTTGCAATATCTGCTGTAAGGGTTACTAGTGCGTTATCATAAGCTGCGACTGACGCTAAAAAAGTAGCATCATTGGATTGAATTGCTCGACGGTATTTTCCCCAGAAGTCAATTTCCCAGTTTGCGGTAAAGCCAAGTAATGCGGTCAGAAAATTTGAGGGTAAAAGGCTTTGCAAGGAACTACCACCAATGCGATTGTAATTATAGTTGCCCGTTAGCGCTTGTTGTTGTGGGTACAGTTCGCCGACGGATTGTGCCAGTTGTGCTCTGGCTTGCAATACACGCACGCCTGCACTCTGTAAGGATAAATTATTGTGGTAGCCTTGGTTAATTAGACACGTTAAGTTTTGATCATGAAACAGTTCCCACCATTTCGCATCTTGGATGGGCGTTTCTTTGGTGGTTGGATTTTTTTTCAGCCAGTTCTTGGCAACACTTGTTTTCGGCTCCTTATAGTTTGGACCGACCATCATACAAGCATTGAGTAACAAGCACGCCAGAACAGCAAGATGTTTAAACATATGTACCAATACATCCTTATATTGCTATACCATTGATTTTTATTAATCCTAACATACGACCCAATATAAATGACAGTGTCAATTATGAAAGGCGATTACTTAACCTTAACCTCGGCGAACACTGCCTAACGGTCGCAGCTCGGATTGTTACGCCCTATTAAACTGCCGGCTTAACTGAATGGCCATTTCCAATGACTGCTCATAATTCAACCGAGGGTCCACCAAGCTTTGATAAGCCCGCTTCAAATCTTCCGCAGCCAAACCACGCGCACCACCCATGCATTCTGTGACGTTGTCGCCGGTCAGTTCGAAGTGGACGCCACCTAAATGGCTGTCCATATTATGATGAATAGCGACCGCATGCTGAAGTTCTAGCAAAATGGTGTCGAAATGACGTGTTTTAATCCCGTCAACGGTTGACTCTGTATTGCCATGCATCGGATCGCATGACCACGTCACTGGAATGCCAGTGTTGTTTACAGCCTCAATCAAGGGTGGCAGGTGTGTTTTGATAAGCTCTGCACCCATCCGGCTAATCAATAGAATTTTACCTTCTTCATGATGTGGATTTAAAATCTGTAACACGTTGGTCAGCCATTCAGCCGTTGCACAAGGCCCTACTTTGATGCCAATAGGATTGTGTACTCCGCGTAAAAACTCAAGATGGGCGCTGTTCGGTTTTGCTGTGCGAATGCCTATCCACGGTAGATGAGTGGATAAGTCATACCATTTTCCATCGGGGACCAGGCGAGTGAGTGCCTGTTCATAATGAAGATGCAGGGCTTCATGTGAGGTGAAAAAATCCGCTTTATCTAGGGTGCTATTGTGTAGTCCGTCTATGGACTTGAGAAAATCCATGGCATCGGAAATTGAACGTAGGATAGCGTGGTATTCGTCGGCTTGTTTTGAGTGTTCAATAAAGCGCAAATCCCATTGCTCTGGATGGCTCAGGTTAGCAAACCCGCCATCCATAAGAGCGCGAATAAAATTCAGTGTCATCGCGGCGCAACCATAACCTTTTAAGAGTAATTTTGGGTCAGGAATGCGTGCAGCAGCCGTGAATTGAGGTGAATTGACTAGATCACCACGATAACTGGGCAGGGTGATGCCATCAATGGTTTCAAAATCAGATGAGCGTGGTTTGGCATATTGTCCAGCAATGCGTCCAATGCGGATAATTGGTTTACGCATGCCATGCAACAGAACCAAACTCATTTGCAACAGGATTTTGAGTTTACTGGTGATGACGTCAGAGCGGCAATCAGCAAAAGACTCTGCACAATCACCGCCCTGCAAAATAAACGCCTCCCCACGTCCGGCACGTGCAATGGCAAGTTTTAACTGTTTGATTTCACCACTGGTGACTAGCGGAGGCAATAAGCTTAATTGTTCAACCACGTGTATTAATTGCGCGTTATCCGGGTAATTGGCGGCTTGGTGGTATGAACATTGTAACCAGGATGTTGGCGACCAAGTCTGCATGAGGACAACCTTATTGACTGCACAAAAAACCAAGTATGTAACGAATGAGCATGCTCTGCAAGATGGTTTAAGGGAGCCAGTCATCAGAGCCGCGACTGATGTTTGAATTTGCAATAATTATCTGTTGCATGTGGCTACCTTCCTGAATGGTAGGACTAATTCAAAATAATTGCGGCCTCCCTTGAATTATTTTTATTCATCCCCATTTACTAATTCAACTAATTCTGGAGTTGTAGACATGAGCCAAAAATCGGATAAAGACTGGAAAAAATTTAAAGAAGAGAATGCTGAACCGAATGAGTCTGTAGAAGAGGCTGCTGTTGATTCGGCTGATGTAAGCCATGGGGCACTGGACCATCCATCATACATCGCGCTCGAAGAAAAACTAACGCTGGCTGAGCAGCAAGTGCATGAAAATTGGGAGAAATCTGTACGGGCATTGGCTGAGCTGGATAATATTCGTCGGCGGGCTGAGCGTGATGTGGCTCATGCGCATCGTTACAGTCTTGAAAAATTCGGCGAGGCATTGTTGCCTGTGGTTGACAGTTTGGAGCAGGCGTTACAACTAGCGGATAAAGAAGACGATGCCAGTATGAAAGAAGGTCTTGAGCTAACCATGAAATTGTTTGTAGATGTTCTGGATAAATTTGGTATGAAGCAATTGGATCCAATGGGTGATGTGTTTGATCCTCAACAACATGAAGCTATGGCAATGCAAGAATCTGCAGAAGTAGCACCAAACACAGTTATGATGGTTTTCCAGAAGGGCTATAAACTCAATGACCGCGTGATTCGGGCGGCACGAGTGATGGTGGCGAAATAAGACGTCATCGCAAGCGAAGCGAGGGATCTCCGAAACTGAGACAGTACCATAATCAGGGCGATCCTTCACTGCGTTCAGGATGATGTGTGAGAAAGTAAAAAATGGGGTGACTTGAAATTAAAATTTAAATCCCCATATGAAATATTAACAGAATAACCAATCAGCGGAGCAAGAAAAAAATGGCTATTATCGGTATAGACCTAGGTACAACAAACTCATGTGTTGCGATTATGGAGGGTGGCAAACCCCGTGTAATTGAAAACAGTGAAGGGCATCGGACTACGCCCTCTATCGTTGCATATACAAATGACGATGAAATTTTGGTAGGGCAAGCCGCCAAACGACAAGCCGTGACTAATCCGGATAAAACGTTGTTTGCCATTAAACGCTTGATCGGTCGACGTTTTGATGATGCTGTAGTGCAAAAAGACATGAAAATGGTGCCTTACAAAATTGTTAAAGCTGACAATGGTGATGCATGGGTTCGTGTTAAAAATGACGACAAAGCGCCACCACAAATTTCAGCTGAAGTATTGCGTAAAATGAAAAAAACAGCTGAAGATTATTTAGGAACACCAGTTACCGAAGCTGTAATTACTGTTCCTGCATACTTTAATGATTCACAACGTCAAGCCACTAAAGACGCAGGTCGTATCGCAGGCCTTGAAGTTAAACGTATTATTAATGAGCCAACCGCCGCAGCGCTTGCATATGGTATGGACAAAAAACGTGGTGACTCCGTTATCGCCGTTTACGACTTAGGTGGTGGTACATTTGATATTTCCATCATTGAAATTGCTGAATTAGACGGCGAGCACCAGTTCGAAGTATTGGCTACCAATGGTGATACATTCCTCGGTGGTGAAGATTTCGACTTGGCGCTGATTGAATACCTGGTTTCTGAATTCAAGAAAGATACAGGCATTGATTTACACAATGACCCACTGGCTTTGCAACGTCTTAAAGAAGCGGCTGAAAAAGCTAAAATCGAACTGTCTTCTGCTCAACAAACAGATGTTAACCTGCCTTATATTACAGCCGATGCGTCAGGTCCTAAGCATTTAAACATCAAGCTAACCCGTGCAAAACTTGAATCATTGGTTGAAAAATTGGTTGAACGTACGATTGCCCCTTTAAAAATGGCACTGAAAGATGCTGGCTTAACGGTTGCACAAATCAACGATGTTATTCTAGTTGGCGGTCAAACCCGTATGCCTATGGTGCAAAAAGTTGTAGAAGACTTTTTCGGCAAAGAGCCACGCAAAGACGTTAACCCGGATGAAGCTGTTGCCGTAGGCGCTGCGATTCAGGCTGCTGTATTGTCTGGCGAAGTGAAAGATATTCTATTGTTAGACGTAACGCCCCTATCACTGGGTATTGAAACCATGGGTGGCGTGATGACTAAATTGATTGAAAAGAACACCACTATTCCTACTAAAGCGAATCAAGTGTTCTCCACTGCTGATGACAATCAAACTGCCGTAACCGTGCACGTATTGCAAGGTGAGCGTGAACAGGCTTCAGCCAATAAATCATTGGGGCGTTTTGACTTGAGAGACATTCCACCAGCACCACGTGGCGTGCCACAAGTTGAAGTGACATTTGACATTGATGCTAATGGTATTTTGAACGTTTCTGCAAAAGACAAGGCAACTGGCAAAGCGCAATCGATTGTGATTAAAGCGTCCAGTGGCTTGAGCGATGAAGAAGTGCAAGCCATGGTGAAAGATGCGCAGTCACATGTTGAAGAAGATAAAGTATTCAAGGAATTGGTTGACTTGCGTAACCAGGCTGATGGCATGATTCACAGCAGCGAAAAGTCTCTTAAAGATTTAGCTGATGAGTTGTCTGACGATGAGAAAAAAGGCATTGAAACAGCCATTTCCGAGTTGAAAGACGCCGTGAAAGCAAATGAAAAAGCACAGATCGAAGAAAAGCTGAACGTGTTAACTGAAGCTTCTTCTAAAATGGCTGAGCGTATTTATGCTAAAAAAGCAGCTGAAGGTCAACCACAGGAAGGTGCGGCTCAACAAGAACACGCGTCTGAAAAAACAGACGAAGGGGTGGTTGATGCTGAATTTGAAGAAGTGAAAGACGATAAGAAGTAAGTGGGATTGTAACCATTTAATCTGTACATGACATGTATTTTTCCGAACGGATTACTATCACATAGGGCGTCAACATTTTTTGTCATGTACAAGCCTTTTAATTTAAGATCGCAGGCTGGATAAAGGGAGTGCGAGCGACTTTATCCAGCCTGCGATCTTGTTTCCATAGTGTGAGTATCTAATGCAGCAACGGGATTATTATGAGCTTCTAGGCGTTAAACGTGATGCCGAAGATGCAGACATTAAAAAAGCATATCGTAAATTAGCGATGAAGCATCATCCGGATCGTAATCCTGATGATAAGGCGTCTGAAGAAAAATTCAAAGAAGTACAAAAAGCCTATGCTATATTATCGGACCAGCAAAAACGCGCGATGTATGATCAATATGGTCATGCCGGCGTTGATGCTCAAATGGGCGGTGGCCGTGGTGGTCACGGCGGATTTAGTGATGTTTTTGAAGATATTTTTGAAAACATTTTCTCAGGTGGACGTGGGCAACAACGACAATCTCGCGGTCAACATGGCTCTGATCTGCAATACAATGTTCAATTGACATTAGAAGAAGCGGCTCATGGTAAACAGATTGAAATCACCGTGCCGCGCCATACTGGCTGTAAAACCTGCGATGGTTCTGGCGCAAAAAAAGGGACTGCTCCAAAAAAATGCGAAACATGCAATGGCGTCGGTCAAGTCCGTATCCAGCAAGGATTTTTTTCCATTCAGCAAACGTGTCCGTCTTGTCATGGTGAAGGCCATGTGATTTCTGACCCATGCAATGCTTGTCATGGTCAAGGACGTGTGCGTGAAAGTAAAAAATTAACCGTTAAAATTCCTGCCGGGGTTGATAATGCTGATCGTGTTCGTTTAAGTGGTGAAGGGGAGTCCGGTACACATGGTGGACAGGCAGGCGATTTGTATGTGCAAGTCAGCGTCAAACCGCATGCCATATTTGTTCGTCAAGACGGCGATTTGCATTGCGAAGTTCCCATTGGTTTTGTCATCGCAACCATGGGTGGCTCTATTGAAGTGCCCACGCTTGAAGGGCGTGTGACCTTGAAAATTCCTCATGAAACACAAACGGGCAAAACATTCCGTCTGCGTGGAAAGGGTATGAAATCGGTGCGAGGCTATGCTACTGGCGATTTATTGTGTAAAGTCGTGGTCGAAACGCCGGTGAGCCTATCTAAAGAGCAAAAAGACTTGTTAGAGCAATTTCAAGCCTCCTTGGATAATAGCAAAGGCGCACATTCACCTCGATCAAGCTCATGGTTTGATGGCGTAAAAAAATTCTTTGAGGATATGTAGTTTTTTTGTCGTCCCTGCCTACGCAGGGACGATAATTTTGTAACCGTTTCATTCATGGGAAATTGTCATGTTGACTAAGCCTGCTATATTGGTTCTTGCTGATGGCTCTTTGTTTGAGGGGGAATCCGTTGGTGCTAGTGGCAGTTGCGTTGGCGAACTGGTGTTTAATACCGCCATGACGGGTTATCAGGAAATGCTGACGGATCCATCTTATGCTCGTCAAATTGTGACCTTAACTACCGCTCATGTGGGCAATACAGGCTGTAATCTAGATGACATGGAGTCATCTAGAGTCTGGGCGGCAGGCCTTGTTATGCGGGATTGCGTTCGCACGCCAAGCAATTATCGTTCTAAACAATCACTACCGGATTGGTTAAAAAAGCAGGGCGTTATCGCCATTTCGGGAATTGATACACGTGCACTCACACATCGATTGCGTGAGCATGGCGCGATTGGCGCATGCATTAGCACTGATGTGACGAAAATAGCAGAAGCGCGAGCTTTAGCTCGTTCGTTTGCGGGTTTAGATGGACTTGATCTGGCCAAAGTTGTTTCTCGACAAACCGTTGAACGTTGGCATGAAGGGCGTGGCGAATGGGCTCGTGAGTCCAAGCCGTTTCGGTTTCATGTGGTCGTGTATGATTTTGGCGTGAAGCAGACTATTTTGCGTATTCTGCATGACTTGGGCTGTCACTTGACCCTCGTGCCAGCACAAACGTCAGCGGCTGATGTCATGGCCATGAATCCTGATGGTGTGTTTTTATCCAATGGTCCTGGCGATCCGGCTGTTTGTGATTATGCTATTCGCGCAGCACAAGCTTTTCTTGCCGCCGGCGTGCCAGTATTCGGAATTTGTTTGGGCTTTCAAATTTTGGCATTAGCGTGT
>CAMDBQ010000010.1 GCA_945889365.1 Legionella genomosp. 1
CCCCCATTCAATAAACTTTAGCCAAGCCCTCCGGATAGGTCAGTCCCACAGTATGAGCCCAATACAAATGACCCACCAAGACATCGCATTTATCCAATACACGGGTGGTACAACGGGCGTTTCCAAAGGAGCCATGCTGACCCACGGAAACATGCTGGCCAATGTGATGCAAGCGTCTGCTTGGATAGCGCCCATGTCTATAGGCAGCGATGATATTGTGGTGACGGCACTACCGCTTTATCATATTTTTTCCCTTACCGCGAACTGCCTGACTTTTTTGAAAGAGGGATCAAAAAACATTTTAATTACCAATCCGCGTGATATTTCGCGGTTTATCAATGAAATAAAACAATCAGGCTTTACTGTTATCACCGGTGTGAACACGCTATTTAATGCACTATTAAATCATCCGAACTTCTCGTCAATTGATTTTTCAAAATTAAAGCTAGCACTATCTGGCGGAATGGCTTTACAAAAAAGCGTATCAATTGCATGGCAAGAAAAAACAAATTCGCCCATTCTTGAAGCATACGGTTTAACAGAAGCCAGTCCCGCTGTAACCATGAACCCTATGTATCTAAAAGAATACAACGGGAGCATTGGCCTCCCCCTCCCCTCAACAGAGATTTCGATTCGAGATCCAAATGGGAAAGAAGTGGCTATTGGCGAAAAAGGTGAGCTAAGCATTTCAGGACCACAGGTCATGCCTGGCTACTGGCAACATCCGGATGAAACCGCACTGGTTTTTTGGCCCGACAGGTATCTCCGAACCGGCGATATTGCCACCGTGGATGACCATGGTTTTATTTATTTACTCGACCGTATAAAAGATATGATTCTGATCTCCGGCTTTAACGTATACCCCAATGAAATCGAACAAGTGATTAGCCTGATGCCTGGTGTGCTGGAAGTTGGTGTGATTGGAGTAGTCGAAGGTGGTTCGACTGAAAAGGTAAAGGCGTGCATTGTAAAACGCGACCCATCGCTGACTGCAGAACAAGTCATAGCCCACGCACGCCTGCATCTAACTGCGTATAAAATACCCAAGATAGTTGAATTTTATAAAGAGCTGCCCAAAACCAATGTGGGCAAGATTTTAAAACGGGCTTTGAAATAAATTTAACATGGAAATTTGTGCTGTCTTTCCTGCGAAGGCTAATGTCGGGGCTTTAAATGATACGGCATGGGGCGTGGAATCTCATATTGGATTTCTAGTTTAAGCTCAGACCCCTCCGGCATCATCATCAGCGAATGTTTACGTTCAGGCTTCAACGGTGGCTTCGGTTTGGGCTTCTGCAATGTCGACGGCAAAGGGGTTAGTAGATAATTTAACTGTGGCTTGGGTTTAGGCGTCAAAGCATGTCCTGGATTAAATTGCCGACCATCAATATGCTGATGAGCCAACGTTTTGTGTCGCTCATTGAGCTTCTCCATCTCCAACTGTTCTTTTTGAGAGCGCTTATTATGAAGCATTCGCCTAAGCACAAGCAGCCGTTTGAGTTCTTCTTCCTTAGTTAAATGATGTGATCCTGATCCCATAAAAAATACTCCTGACAATATTTATAAACCAAACCTTATTGTAGCGCAAAAGTTGCCCAACTCCAAGGGAGTAATTGTCAACACGCCCTAGTTTTTATAAAAAAATATAGGTATCCTGTTTCACTACTATACTTTTTTTAAAACAACTATTTTGACCTTGCTTGTCGACCCGGCTTGACCTTTAAAGAACATGACAAAACTTATCATATGCTCATACTCTTTAGACCAATCCGGGTCGACAAGCAAGGTCAAAATGGCCACCCTATCATGGAGACTGGATGTGACAGAGATTGTTGCCCGCTTTGAAATTATTTATACCCAACTGCTTGATAATAGCGGTAACCTACACGGTGATCTTCCTGCATTTGCCAAAGACACATCGGTATTGCCTGAGCTATATCGCATCATGGTTCGAACCCGCGTATTTGATAAAAAAGCCATTGCATTACAACGAACCGGAAAAATGGGAACCTATGCTCCGATAAACGGGCAAGAAGCCATCTCAACCGCTATTGGTCATGCCATGCGGAAGGATGATGTGCTCGTGCCTTATTACCGCGATTATGCGGCTCAATTTCAACGTGGCGTCAAAATGTCGGAAATTTTGGCCTATTGGGGTGGTGATGAGCGAGGCAGTCAATTTGCCTGTGATTCAGAAGATTTACCCATTTGTGTACCCATTGCTTCACAGTGTCTGCATGCAGCCGGCGTAGCGTTTGCCTTTAAGTATCGCAAACAAGACCGTGTGGCTGTTGTTTGTATTGGCGACGGTGGTACATCTGAAGGTGATTTTTACGAAGCGATAAATGTCGCCGGCGTTTGGAATTTGCCAGTGGTTTTTATCGTCAACAATAATCAATGGGCCATTTCCGTGCCCTTGGATAAACAAACCGCTACACAAACCATTGCGCAAAAGGCCATTGCCGCTGGTTTTAAAGGTGTGCAAGTGGATGGAAATGACATTCTGGCTACACGTCAAGTCATTGGTGAGGCCATTGACAAAGCTCGTATGGGTGGAGGCCCCACCCTGATTGAGGCCAAGACGTTCCGTCTATCTGATCATACGACTGCTGATGACGCCACACGCTACCAACCCAAAGCACATGTTGAAGCCGCTTTACTTAACGAACCCATTCAGCGTTTCAAACGTTTTCTGGAACTACAAAACTTATGGGATGAGCGCCAGGAAAAGGCTCTGATCGATACATGTACGAAGGAAGTGCAAAGCGCTGTTGATGAGTATTTAGAACGCGAACCCCAACCGATCAGCAGTGTATTTGATTATCATTTTGAAACGCTACCCGATTATTTAATAGAACAACGAGCCATAGCAATGGAGGAGTCCGCTCATGCCTGATATCACATTGGTGGAAGCCGTTACCCAGGCGTTGGCCTACGAATTGGCTCATGACGAAAACATTGTGGTCTTCGGTGAAGACGTGGGTAAAAACGGTGGCGTATTTCGTGCAACGGCTGGCTTGCAAGATCGCTTTGGTGAAAACCGTGTTTTTGATTCACCTTTAGCTGAGTCCATGATTGCAGGCTTGGCTGTTGGTATGTCGTTACAAGGCTTGAAACCAGTCGCCGAATTTCAGTTTATGGGTTTTATTTATCCCGCAATGAACCAAATTATTTCTCACGCTGCCCGCATGCGCAATCGAACCCGCGGCAGATTGCATTGCCCGCTGGTATTCCGTGCGCCATTTGGTGGTGGTATTCGAGCACCTGAACATCATTCAGAAAGCACTGAAGCTTTGTTCGCACACATTCCAGGGTTACAAGTAGTCATCCCATCGTCACCTAAACGTGCTTATGGTTTGCTTCTAGCCGCCATGCGAAATCCTGATCCGGTTATTTTCCTTGAGCCAAAACGCATTTATCGATTGGTGAAACAACCGGTTGCTGATGATGGAGCAGCCCTTCCATTGGGCAAATGCTTCACACTTCAAGAAGGTGATGATGTGACCCTGATTAGTTGGGGCGCCAGCATGCACGAAACCTTACAGGCCTCCAGGCAATTGAATGAAGAAGGCGTGTCATGCGAGGTGATTGATATCGCCACCATCAAGCCACTCGACATTGAAACCATTTTGCGATCAGTTGAAAAAACCGGTCGTTGTTTAATCGTTCATGAAGGGGCTAGAACATGTGGTGTAGGCGCAGAAATATCCGCCCAAATCATGGAAAATTGCATGGCCGATCTGCTTGCACCCGTGCAACGCGTTACGGGTTTTGATGTGGTTATGCCCTACTTTCAACTTGAAAAATACTATCTGCCCAGCGTGGCGCGAATTAAAGCCAGTGTTATGAGCTTAATGGAGTAATGAATGATGAATGTTTTTAATTTACCTGACTTAGGCGAAGGATTACCCGATGCGGAAATTCACGAATGGTTTGTAAAGGTTGGCGACACGGTTGCCCTTGATCAACCCTTGGTTTCAATGGAAACAGCAAAAGCTGTTGTTGACGTGCCCTGCCCACAAAGTGGCACCATCACACAAATATACGGCAACCCAGGTGACGTCATCAAAACAGGCGAACCCTTGGTAGCGTTTGCTGCAGAAGCCACCGCACGCGTGGATAAAGGCACCGTAGTAGGCCATCTTGAAGAAAGCAGTGACGTTAGCGAAGATAACTTTATAGTGGGCTCAGGAAGCACCAGTCAACGGGCCAAAGCCACACCTGCTGTCCGCATGTTAGCAAAAAAGCTAACTATTGATCTGACAACGCTATCAGGCACTGGCGATCATGGTCTCGTTACTCGTGAAGATGTTCAAAACGCGGCTGATAAAAAAGTACAGCCTCCCGCAGGCTTTGAGCCCTTGCGCGGCGTGCGTCGAGCCATGCTCAATAGCATGGTTCAATCGCATCGTGACGTTGTTCCAGTCAGTATTTTTGATGAAGCCGATATTGACAACTGGGGTGAGCAATCTGATATCACGGTACGTCTAATTCGCGCCATCCAATATGCCTGCCAAAAAGAACCCGCGCTCAATGCCTGGTTTGACACACAACACAGTGCACGTAAATGCTTTGAGTCGTTGCATTTAGGTATAGCCATGGATAATGATGAAGGTTTGTTTGTCCCGGTTATTCGCGATGTAGCGCAACAGACAGACCAAGGCCTGCGACAAATCATTGATGGATACAAGAAAGCCGTCAATGACCGCACAGTTCCTGCCGAAGATTTAAAAGGCGCGACACTGATTCTATCAAACTTCGGTAAATTCGCTGGTCGATTTGCTAGCCCGATTATTGTTCCGCCAATGGTGGCCATTTTAGCTGTAGGTCGGCTTTATTTAGGAGTGGTTAGTGAGCAGGGGAAAGTTGCCATTCATCGTATGTTACCCTTGTCATTGAGCTTTGATCACCGCGCTATCACCGGCGGCGAAGCAACGCGCTTTTTAGGTGCAGTAATGGAGTCGTTAAGCCAAGCATAATGGCTTAACACAAGACCGCTGACGATTGATGGCTGCGTCACTGAGGATTAATCCACAGCTTCCAACGCCATCAGTGTGCTCGCCAATCGACAACCGGCCAATGCTATACGTTTTTCTACAAGTTGTTGGGCTTCAAGTTGATAATGGATATCAGGTGAATAGGCATAAGCCGTCTGTATGGCCAATACATTTGATTCTTGTGCCCAATGCATGGGATTTAAATCCATCTGCCTCATATTGCACGGCCAATAATGTTCAATCCTCATGGCTTTTTGTTTAATCCAAACGTGTCCATATCGACGTTTACCAACCAATAAACCCGCGCCTTTATCCCAGTATGAATGCAGATTTTTGCCCATTCGGTTTTTATGCAACACCACAAGATTACCCCCACGATCGCCCTCAGGATACTCTCTGCTAATTCGAGTTGCTGCGTGCAAGGGCTGATGAATATCACCGACCACATGAACTAAAATTCGAAGCGCTAGACGTTTTGCAGTGGCGGTTGATTTAGGATTGGATAGTGTTTTTTTTGCCTTATCTACAGCCCAAACTGCGTTTACAGTTGAAACGCCAGGTAAGCGTGTTCCGTCAGTAGAAAAGGGGATATCAATGTAATGCATCGCATCATAGGCATGGGTTCTCGCACGAATAGTATCCAACCACACGGATGAATTGACAAAGTTTTTGGACATATAATCGTGATTTGCTTCTCGATTACAACGATTAAATGTGGTTTTTGCTTTACGCGTTAACTGATCATAGGCAATTTGTGCAATAAGACGATGCCCTACGCTGTTCCAACATAGGGCTTGGGGAATGTGTAACAAATAAAGAAATATGAATATGTATAGTTTTTTTTTCATTTAACGTCCGTGTTACCAATAAATTTATTCTTATGCTCCGCCGCGAGCCCCTACAGATGCCCTAGCTGCTGGTCTACTACCTTGTGTTTTTTGTTGCGGGCGACCTTGTCCAGATCGGCTGCTATTTCCAGCTGTTCTATGTGCCTTCGGATCAAACGATCTAGCCGGTCTGTTACGATCCGCAGCTCTTGGTGCAGCACCTGCCGCTGGTAAACTATGTGTCGGTTCAAAACCATCAATTTCAACTCGATCAAGGCGATGTTTGATTAGTTTTTCAATCTCATGCAATTGATTAATCTCATCGGCACTGACCAAAGAAATCGCACCACCAACAGAACCCGCACGTCCGGTACGACCAATACGATGCACGTAATCTTCTGCAACATCGGGTAAATCAAAATTAACCACAATTGGCAATTGATCAATATCAATTCCGCGAGCAGCAATATCAGTAGCTACCAGCACATGCACCTTGCCTGCTTTAAAATCAGAAAGGGCTTTAGTCCGTTGTGACTGACTTTTGTTACCATGGATGGCTTGGGCTTCAATACCGTCAATGGCCAGTAATTTAACCAATTTATTGGCGCCATGTTTAGTGCGTGAAAAGACCAGCGCTTGTGACCAGTCTTCATTACGCAGTAAATGGCTTAACAAAGCCGATTTACGGGCTTTATCCACTGGATGAATTTTTTGTGAAACAGTCACAGCAGTTGCATTGCGTGGCGTTACGCTAATTTCGACTGGGCTTTTCAAAAACTCTTTTGCCATCTGACAAATTTCTTTTGAAAATGTTGCGGAAAACAATAATGTTTGGCGATTTTTAGGCAAGTATGTCATGATTTTTTTAATCGCATGAACAAATCCCATGTCCAACATGCGATCGGCTTCATCCAAAACCAATACGTCCACTTCATCCAATCTTACAGCGCGTTGTTGAAACAAATCCATCAATCGGCCTGGTGTCGCAATTAGAATTTCCACGCCACCACGCAATTTTTGCATTTGCGGGTTAATCTTAACCCCACCAAATACAACGGCAGTACGCAGATTTAGATATTTACCATATTGCTCTGCACTTTCATGAATTTGAGCTGCAAGCTCACGTGTAGGTGCTAAAATCAAAACGCTGGCATGGTTGCTTTTGGCGCGTGGTTTCCCAACCAAACGGTTCAAAATTGGCAACATGAAACCTGCGGTTTTTCCTGTACCGGTTTGTGCAGAAGCCAATAAATCAGCTCCGCGTAAAACGACAGGAATGGCTTGTGCTTGAATAGGAGTAGGTGTGTCATAGCCTTGCTCAAGAACTGCTCGTAAAATAGGTTCGGACAGTCCGAGTGTTGAAAAAGTCATTGTAAATCCTCATCAGTTAAACTATGAACACATGAGGATTCGGTCGTGACCAAAACCAGCTTGCGTACAAAAGATAGCCATCTTATCATACAATTGAACTTTTATCATTGAATTTTTTATATAACACGCTATTATAGCTGCATAATAACTTTACCCATTAGATTGTATGCTGGATTTTAAAGTAAAAAATGAAGAAAAAACGGGCGATTTATTTATTGAAACGTCTATTAGCGGTAAAAACTTACTAACTACCGCTCAACTTAATAAAGGAACGGCCTTTACCTCTGACGAACGTCGCGCATTTGGATTGATCGGAAAATTACCTCATCGAGTTGAAACACTGAAAGAACAAGTACACCGTGCTTATTTACAATACAAACGCTACACCACCCCTCTCCAACAAAATATTTTTCTCAATAATCTGCATGATAAAAATCAAATTCTTTTTTATAAACTATTAAGTTGTCATCTACCTGAAATGCTGCCTATTATTTACACACCAACAGTTGGGCTTGCAGTAAAGCATTTCAGTCATGAATACCGTCAACCGCGGGGTTTATATATTACCCATTCAGATCAAAATGATCTGGATGACATCATTAATAATCGTTCAAACCCTGAAATCGACTTGATTGTCGTCACCGATGGTGAAGGCGTATTGGGTATTGGTGATCAAGGCATCGGAGGCATGGATATCCCTGTTGCCAAATTAATGGTTTACAGCTTATGCGGAGGAGTAGACCCAACGCGAACATTGCCAGTTTTCCTCGATGTCGGCACCAACAATCAAGAACTACTTGATGATCCAATGTACCTTGGCTGCCGTCATAAACGTATTGAGCCGGCAAAATACGATGTATTTATTAACAAATTCGTAGACAGTATTCACAAGCGTTTTCCCCATGCTTTTTTACACTGGGAAGACTTCGGACGTAGCAATGCCAGACCGATACTAAACCGCTTCCAAGATAAGCTCTGTACCTTTAACGATGATATTCAGGGAACAGGTGCTGTGACTTTGGCCGCCCTCTTGGCTGCATGTGATATCACCGGCTTAAATCTTGAAGATAACCGCATTGTTGTGTGTGGTGCGGGTTCGGCAGGAACCGGGATTAGCGATCAAATTGTCGATGCCATGGTCATGCGCGGTTTGAGTCAAGAAGACGCTTATAAACGTTTCTGGTTGATTGACCGACAAGGATTATTAATTGAGGGAGATCCTGAATTTACTGAAGCACAAATACCTTACGCACGAAAACCAAATGAATGCTCTGAATGGCCCGATTCGAGAACACTTAGAGATACCGTACGTCAAATAAAGCCTACCATTTTAATTGGCTGCTCTGCACAAACAGGCGCATTCGCACAAGATATTATTGAAACGATGGCCGCAAACTGCGAACGTCCGATTATTTTCCCATTATCCAATCCGGATGAAAAATGTGAAGCACAACCTGCTGATATTATCGTATGGACACACGGCAAAGCCCTGATCGCTACAGGAACCGCGTTTCCTTCCGTAGAATACCACCATCGTCTGATACAAATTGCCCAATGCAATAATGCCCTCGTTTTCCCTGGCATTGGTTTAGGTATTCAAGCTGTACAAGCCACACGCTTATCAAAGGCAATGATTTGGGCCGCATCCCAAGCTCTTAGCGAGCTATCACCTAGCAAGAAAGACAGCTTCCTGCCGCTGCTACCATTAATGGATGATGCACAAGCCGTTGCAAAACATATTGCCGTAGCGGTTGCTAGTGTAGCCATCGAGACGGGTTTTGCGCAAAACAATCAAGATAAAAATCTGGAAGCGTTAATTGAGGAAATATTTTGGGAACCACGGTATTTGCCATTCAAAAGATCTGAATAAGGGGCTAGACAGGAACGCATAGGGTGGACACGCCGCAGCGCCCCTTTCTCCACCCTAAAAGCACGTTTATTTTGCGCTAAAATTAACCTTCACTTTTTTTATCGTACCACTTTTCGGTTCCCAGCTTCGGGCATAACTAAATAGCATAGTCATCGATTTAGGATACGTTACACCCTTAAGGCGTGAAAACGTAAATATCATTTCACCACCAGCACCTACCAACTTGGTCTGGGGCGCTAGATACTCACTACCTGACAGCTTTAAAATGGTTTTATCATACTGTTTAACTGCCCACTGATAACCCGTGGTTGGATTGGCAGGGAGCTTGATTACAAAGGGGTTACTATGCACGTCAACATTGACTGTCATTGTGTCCATAGAAAAAGCCAGAAAAGAATTTAGAAATAGAAAAAAACCTAATAAAGCTCGCATAATTATTAACCTGAAAAATTATCGTCCCCACCTGCACGGGGACGACATATTGTTTTTATATTATTTTTTAGCTGCCGTCTTTTTCTCAACACCAACTTTTTCTTTCGCACTGACATCACACATTTCAGCGGAAGAACCACAACATTTACATCCACATGCACAGCCTGCTCCACACACTTTAGAAGCCATGTGCTTATGGCAGCAAAAAATTACGCCCACCAAAAACATCCCGAAAATACCAAAATCACTAGATGTAATCAGCGTTAAAATAACGGCCAAACTCACAAGAACAACACCAAATATTCCGCACCAGTTCGCTTTACAACAAGCAGCAATACTACAATCCTTTTTATCATCCATAACATTCTCCATACGCAGGGTTAAAATGGGCCTAATCCACATAAATAGGCACCTTAATACATACTAGACCAATTCTGAGCAATATGAAACCATCTTCTAAAAAAATTACGTTAATTTAAACAGCGTTCCAACCCGAGATAACATACGCCTGTAAAAGTGTAATTTTTATAGTTGGCAAGGTAATGTGGGGCTAATGTTCTGGATTCAGGTGTTGTTTCAAGTAAAGTGATAATTTGATCCCATAGCGTGATGGGCATTTTTTCGCTCGATATTTTTTTATTTCCCGCCAATTATTAAATGGCGGCTTTAAAACTATCAAATGTTCTGGTGCTCTCAGTTAATATTGGTTGGAGTCGGTTAATGGGGGTAATATTGGTTGTGGACATGATAACTCTCCGGCTGTTTGATTATTGGTTAATAACAGCAGAGACGTTAGCAGGAAACAATTAACAGATCACACCGGGCTCTTCGGAAGCTCTCGACTCATTTCCCTGTTTTTTTCAAATATTTTAAACCAGAAACCCTCTACCAGTTGCCTTATATCGAGAGGATACATTTTGTTGCATAATAATTATTTAATTAGGCCGCATGAAATCTTTTTGCGTTATTATCGCCCGTAAATTGCGGCGGTTCCGGGCTCGAACCCACATCAACTTTGTCTCATTTCCGCTGACGCGGTCCGAGAGCAGGTGTTGTAGATTTTTTGCCTGATTTTTTTGGTGCTGTAAAAATACTCATTGAGGCAGGGCCGGCACCTGCTACAGGAGGGGGAGGCTCACAAACATATTCGCCGCTATTATCAGGATCTGGGCTAAAACCAGGGCATCTTCCCCAAAATTCATCAGCATTTTCTGAAGTGGTTTTGATTTTATAACTTGTGCGCGCCGCCATTTCAGTGAGTTTATGGACTAAAAACTGCCCTGAGCCTTTAGATTCTAGGGCTTTCTGACTAGAAAGTAAAAAGCGAATGGTTTTTACTCTACCAACCGTATCATCGACAATCATCATGGCCATGGGGGCATTGGTCTCTGAATGCTTAGCAATCCATAAATGTGCGTGTTTTTGTTCTGCAAGGGTTCTTTGCATTTGTCCGGCAATGGATAAAGCTTTTAGCATCATTGCTTTTTTTGATGTGTCTTTAGTCTTTTGTTGAAATGATTGTTCCCACGTACTAAGGATTTCTATCATTTCTGCTTTATTTGAGCTGCTTAAAGTAAAAGGCATAATATATGGTCGCTTTCTGATGCTTATGTTTTTATTTTAGCATATTCCGACATTCTTGCCTAGACTGATGGGACAACCCTGCAGGGAAAGTTTAATCAACCAGCGATGCAAAGGACAACAACATATGCGCTGGTCTAGGGAGGGACTGGATCCATTATTACAATTAAGAGCTGCGATTGGGTCAAATGATTGGGATAAAATTTGGAAAACTGCGGTTATGAATGCCATTATCGCCCAATAAAAGCACTTTTAATATTACACTTCCAAGGACCAACGCAGTAGGAGGGATGGTTCATTACATTAGAACCTTAATGACCTCCATCTGGATCCGTTGTTTTAAACAACTCCTGATTGTCTGAATAATCAATGGAGACATCAATCAATACTGGTTTATCCGATTGCATGGCTTGCTCGAACACTGAATAGAATTGACTTGGATCGTTTAATTCAAAGCCAACCGCACCGAAGGCCCTGGCGAAATCAGGGATGTTTACCCGCCCGAAATCCACGCCACTTTTTCGTTTGTATTTCATGATCTCCTGCTCTAATACCATATTATAAGTGCCGTCCCGCCAAATAAAATGTATAAAATGCAAACGTTCACGCACGGCTGTTTCCAGTTCCATTGCGCTGAATAAAAACCCACCATCACCTGAAATGGAAATAACTCTTTCTCCGGGTCTGGCATAGTTGCATGCAATTGCCCATGGTAACCCAACGCCCAGCGTTTGTTGTCCATTACTGAATAACAGTTGATGTGGGCGGTATGATAAAAAATACCGCGCCATCCACATATATACCGAACCGATATCACAACAAATAGTGACGTTATCATCCACGGCTTTGCGTAGTTCATACATAAATCGTAACGGATGAATCGGTGAGCTCGTATAATGTTGACCTGATTCTATTTTATCCACCAACGCCCGATGAAGTTGCTTTATTTTTTTACTGTTATGGATGTGTTTGCGCGGTTCAAGGTATTGGCCCACCGCGTCCACCGTCATTGCAATATCACCCAAAAGCTCACAAACAGGATGGTATGTGTTATGCACATCGCAACACGTGTAATTGATATGAATAATGGATTTTTTATTATCCTCATTCCATACTTCTGGATCATATTCCACAGGATTAAAACCAATCGTGATAACCACATCTGCGAGATCAAGTATTTGATCGCCAAGCTGATTTTTAAACAAACCAACGCGGCCAATGAAACAATCAAACAGCTCTCGACTAATCACACCTGCAGCCTGATATGTGCCAATTACTGCAAACGGCTTGTATTTCAAGAGATTACGAATGGCCTGAGTATTTCCAGGCCTGCTAGCTTCCAGTCCCAGTAATATCACAGGTTGTTTAGCTTTGTTAATCAATTCAGCTGCCTGTTTTACCAACAAAGAAGGCGCGCTGCCATAAGTAGGCATCTCCATAAAGGGTACTGGCGTTGTCTGGGTTAGTTCTGTTAACACGTCTTGCGGAAAACTAATAAAGCTCGCACCACTGCTTGGTGATTTAGCCATTCGAAACGCATTTGCAACCAGCTCTGGAATTTTATCTGCCATGTACACTTCGACACTGCTTTTAGTGACCGCTTCCATTAATTTAACGTTATCTACACCCTGGTGTGACTGTTTTCCACTCATCGCGCGCGTCACCTGGCCTGCCAATGCGACCACGGGATCACCTTCAGTGGTCGCGGTCAACAAACCCGTTGCCAAATTTGAAACACCAGGCCCTGACGTGACCAGAACAACCCCCGCTTTTCCTGTTAACCGACCATAACCTGCGGCAATAAATGCAGCATTTTGTTCGTGTCGACAAACAACCAGTTTGATATTTGAATCCAGCAGAGCATTATATACACTATCAATTTTCGCGCCTGGAATACCAAAAATGTATTCAACACCTTGTGATTCCAAACATTTAACCAGTAACTCTGCTCCATTCATGTGCCCTCTCCTATCATCCCATTTTACGATTATTGTCTTTAGATAGTGCTTTTTGTACTATAGCCTCTCTAGCGCTTGGTAATAATTTTAGCAGCTCCGTAGCTTGCGAGCTTATCCGTGATAATGACCCGAGGCACATACAGCAATCCTTTCAGCAGTTTAACGAAAAATCGCTTAGCTGCCTCTTTGTTCTTACGGGATTTGTCACTTTCAGAAGACATGTTTAATACTCAGAAGTCCTGTTTAATAACCATTGATTTTTTTACCTCCGCTATCGTTTTTTTGCTGACGCATAATTCTTTCGTGATCCAGTCATAGCATTTACCTGCTTGTAGGAAAATTTTGATCTTCTCATGTTTGTCTGGAGTGGTTTTATTCTTGCTACCACGGATTCTACCAAATTTTACGCCATCACTTCTCGCTTTTTTAATCCCGGCTTTCGTTCGGGCATTAATCATGCCACGTTCTAATTCAGCAAATACTCCCGCTATTTGAAAAAATGCACGACCCATAGGACTTGTCGTATCCACTTTGTCACCGGAATCGAGCGAAATAAAATTTACTTTTTTTGTATTCAGTAACTCGACGATATCAATCAATCCTTTTAGCGAACGAGCTATCCTATCGATTTTATAAACAACCACAGAATCATTTTTTCTCAATGATTCGATCATGGCCATTAACTCAGGGCGGTTATTGTCTTTTTCGCTGATTGATTCGCTGTACACTTTTTCGCAACCAGCCTTGAGTAATTCTTCCGTTTGCAGCGCCAGATCTTGGGTATTGCTGCTGACGCGGGCGTAACCAACTTTCATGTTTTTTTGTACCCTATTATCTAATATTTCAAATTGTACCATGCCGGTACAGTAAACTCAAATATACTTCCTGTATTGCACTGATTTTTCGCGCAGACCATTAGTACAATTAAACTGTATTTTGATTGTACTAAACATCAGCAAATTAGTAACGTGGATTGATGGTACATGGGCTGTTTTGCACATAGGTTTCTGGCATGGTTCAAAAATCACGGTTTTTAGTGAACACTCGCATTCTACGAAAGAAACTGTTTGCGTGTTTCTAATCAGGCTGTTACGGCAATCCATAAAAGATAATGTGTTTACTGAGATTGAACCATGCCGAAAATCCGCCCAAAAATGCTCGGAATACACTCAAAGATCTGGGTTTGGGATGCTTCCACAGAGATATAACCCCCGAAATTTTTGACTTCTAATAATACACTTACTATATTTTACATGACCGCTTTTTATTCTAAACAGATAGGAGACCGTCATGCCAACACAACCATTCGGCTACGATGTAACCAATCACCCGACAGAATCAGCGATAGGTCTAATTAATGCGGTGGGAGATGGTAACTGTGGATTGCGTGCGGCGGTCCAGAGTTTGTTGATTCGGGGCATCACAACAGACAAACATGCCTTTGTAGCTGATTTTTTGCAACATATTTATGATCGACAAAAAGATGCCGTTGATATAAACGGAAGGAATTTATACGCATCTAACACGACCAAAGTAGATAATCCTGTGCCTCCGTCAAACCAGCAGGCAAATGTTCTGGATTTAATTCAAGCATACAGAACGATGACGCCAAGTGATTTAGCTAAATTAAGAAACGTCTATTTTGGGACTGACAACACAGAGGGCATGAACGCGAAGATGGATCATGTCATCTACGTGCTAGCGGGCTGTTTACGCTTGGATATCAGCGATTATGTTAATGACAACCCTTCAGAACGCTTGCCTTACGGTGGGGATGAAGATGGGCGACGTGATTTGAGAACACTGGAAAAGGAAACGGATTTTAATGATACAGTTGCCTATTTTGCCGATCATGACATTAGTTCCACCATGGAAAGTTCCAATCCTTCTGTGCCCAATCAAAGTCTTAATGACATCATGCCTCAGTTAAACAGCGCAGATCGATTTAAATTTAAAAAACCTGAAATTGAGATATCAATTTATCACGACAAGGGAAATCATTTTAAGTCATTGATTTATGAACCTATAGACAGTGTTCGCGCTGCACAAGAGCGTGTTGGCCGAGGACGTGTATCACTAAAGTCTTTAGCTGATCTCGATGAACCTATCAATGGTACGGAAATTTATTCAGCGGTATTGGGCTCTCATATCCATGACACCATTCTGAGTTCTGGGGATCTGGGTTTAAAGGTACCCGCACCAGGTGATAATCTACTTAAAGCGGGTATTGCCTTGGAAGCAGCGGGCATGGTGTTTTTCGGACTTGGTTTCATACCCGGACTTCAAATCTTATGGGCAGTTAGTGTAGTATCTTTCGTAGTGGGACTTGTGATTGCGGAGTGTGGCCAGATAAAAAATAACCTAGCAAAACAGTCACCCCAACTAGAGCCGACGGTTAGCGCTAGACCACCTCCATCGGCCAGGAATTCATTAACCGTGAATCCAGAAGTTGTTCAGCATATAAAGGATTTAAAGAGACAAAATCAAGAATTAATTCTAAAAAAAAATAATGAAATAGATCCCTCTGCTGACCCTAAGAGTCCTTCCAGCAAACACGGGGTCTAATCAGAGGTATTAGGTACGCCTAAACCATTGGTTATCTGATCGAGTAAGCCAAAGGATCTTCCTGTGTGTAGAGAATTGTTTAAAAAAATAAAAAAATTACAACTTATTTTTATGTTTCGCCACTTCATCTTGAAATAAGCCATTAAATTTACTAATTTTATCTAATGGTTCATTATCAATTAGCATGTTGGGGAATAGGAGTATTAACGGCCCTATTCCCCCTGGCAATGTTTCACTGGTGGTGAATAATTACCCGATTTTTTAGATATAAAAAGGTTTACCTAATTGTTGTCATTGCAATCGTTTGACAGCTGGACAGCACAATAGGTTTTGCATGTAGCCGACCCGGAGTTGCTGCTAGTATTGCATAGTTTCGTCGGATGGCCGGAGCAACACTGCTTGCTATTGTCGCATGTTTTACAGTCACAATAACTCCGGCTACAGTCCGCCCATGCTGTGACTGGGTTTATAGACGCAAGCAAACACAAAAAGCTAATTGCGCTAAATATTGCTAATGGTTTGTTTTTTTTATAAGTATTCATTTTTTTTCTCCTTAAGCTGAGCCATGTAGGCTGTCGCAATAAAGGCATATTGCCTTATTGATGTAATACAACTTGTTAATTTACATACATATAACAATCTTTGTAACTCCACAAGTCATCTGTTGTAACGAAGTGATGAATCTATCTAATTGACTTGATATCTAAAGATATAGCATATTCAAGATCTACAGGCAAGGACATAGAAATCCTAATTTGATCGGTAAAAAACTGAACAACCCGACTGTATACCCCAACGCGGCAATTTTTAACTAAAAATCAAATACAAACAGTCAATTTCAACTTGTATTTGCCATTTTTGCCCGCACTTTCACGCAACAGACCATAAAAACACGCCCGCAGACCAAACGGCTCCCATCCCTCTCCTCCATGCGCAGCCAGGGTGGGGGAACTTAGGCGAACTGATCAAGAATAGATCGATCTAGCGACTCCAACCTATGACGTATTAAGTGCATATAATTCAATCCCACTGCGTACCTGAGCGTGAGCACGTAATTTGATGGTGCTTTTGTCACATTAATTGATGGGTTATAAATGCGCAATATTTACACGTTCTCAACGCTAGCCTGCTCAGTGTTTTATTTGTATCCCAAAAAGACGGCAAACAAATAAAATACTCGAGCCATACATTTAAAATTAAAACGGTGGATCGGGGAATTCATCTTTATGTTCTTGCATTAATCTACGATGTCTGAGCATTTGCTGAAGATAATGCTCGCCAACATCCAGTGAAAGTGTCACAAAAAAATGCGTGAGATGATAAGCCGCTTCGTCGGATATGCGGTCGGAGACGCCATAATATAAAGTCCCTCTTGTACTGATTAATAGAGGGAATCAAATGATCAAAAACGATATGGTTACTGAGATACAACCGGCA
>CAMDBQ010000011.1 GCA_945889365.1 Legionella genomosp. 1
AGGGGTGACTTTTTTGTTTTTAGGGCAATTTAGTGCAATCATACTCAATGGCTTGTTTATCAGTGACGATGCTGGGCAGTTGATGAAGTTGTTCATCTACCTGACTGTTTTTCTCAGTTTTGTTTATTCTCGCCATTATCTTGAAGAGCGACAAATGCCTTCTGGTGACTACTATGTGTTAGGCCTGTTCTCAACTGTAGGCATGATGGCACTGGTATCGGCGCATTCATTGTTAGCGATTTTTCTTGGTCTTGAATTATTGTCATTGCCTTTATATGCCATGACAGCCATTCGTCGTTCTGATGCCGATGCATCTGAAGCCGCTTTGAAATACTTTGTTATGGGTTCCATTGCCACAGGTATGTTGTTATATGGCATATCATTATTATATGGAGCAACTGGGAGCCTTGACTTGAGCGAAATTGCTAAGGCAATTACGCTGCACTGGCAACAACAAGGTGGCTTACTGTCTTTTGCCCTCGTGTTTATTGTTGTGGGGGTCGGCTTTAAATTGGCTGCCATGCCATTTCACATGTGGGCGCCGGATGTTTACGCCGGAGCACCTACTTCTGTGACCTTATTTATTAGTGCCGCACCAAAAATTGCAGCGCTGGGAATGGCACTGCGCTTATTTTCAATAGGCTTAATTGATATAGCTAATCAATGGCAGCAATTGATTTTGATCATGGCTTTGCTATCGGCTGGTGCGGGCAACCTGCTTGCAATCGTGCAGAACAATATCAAGCGTCTATTTGCCTACTCAGCCATATCACATGCAGGCTATGCTTTATTTGGAATTCTGGCTGCAACAGCCGCAGGATTTTCTGCAGCCCTGTATTATATATTGATGTATTCAATCATGTCTGCCGCGGCGTTTGGCTTGATTGTATTGATGTCTCGTGCAGGACTCGAAATTGATAACGTCGATGACCTAAAAGGCTTGAGTAAACGCAACCCATGGCTCGCATTCATGATGATGATCATCACACTTTCAATGGCTGGCGTACCCCCTACGGTTGGGTTTCTGACCAAATTGCTGGTGCTAAAAGCGTTGGTTGATGCTCACATGACTTGGGTTGCAGTGCTTGGTCTGGTGTTTGCTGTCATGGGCGCATTTTATTACTTGCGAATAATTAAAGTGATGTATTTTGATGAAGCCGCAGACAAAACCCCAATTAAATTACCCCGTGTAACAACCGCGATCTTTTCTGTAAATTCTTTATCCCTTCTGTATTTTGGTGTCTTTCCAGGGGTATTGGTTAGTGCTTGTGTTAATGCGTTTGCGGGGTAGTATATTAAATCTTTGCAGGATTTAGAGATGTTTCGATCATTTGTCCTGCCAGATTTCGACGTCCCGCTGACAAGCCTAGGGCTTATCATTACCCACAAGTCAGGAAAATCGCACCCAGCTTGAGTCCCTGGCCACGCGTTGTCTCGGGGACGACATGCATCAAACTTGTGGGTAATGATAAGGCCACGGGATGGTGGGCTTAAAAAATGGAAAGACGAAAGCTGCTGGTTTTATGGCGTGCTCGACAGTAACGTTGAGGTTTGTTTTTTTTCTTTATTTTGCAAGTAAAGTATTTCTATCACCTTCTTTCTATCTTTAGTATTGGGCACCGAGTCTAGTATGTTACTCATTGATTTGAGAGCAGATTCACCTGTTGCACTGGAAAAGGGTGAAAACACGGGTCTTGTTGACTCTTGGTCATGGGATTCTAAGTCTGAGCCTGGCTCAGTTGAATTCGAATCACAATTCTCCAATTCCTCCAAATCATCCAAATCCTCTTTGCTAGTCAGAGAGCCGGAGTGCTGCTTATCTTCAGAAAAAAAGCGATGCCGGCACTCAGGTCTTCCGTGGGATCCCGATTCATTGTCCGAGCCGATAGGTGTGAAATGTTCAGTTGCAGATGGTGTAAGGTTAGTTAAATTAATATGTTTCTTTCTGAATCCTATCTGCAGCCAGTTTGCAAAAATAGGATTGATGTTGAAATAATCTTTGGTAGCTTGAAAAACGTCCATTATTTTCTTGGGGTACGCAATATAATTAATCTCGAGTTTTTCCGCTATCAAGAAAATGGCAAGGCTTTCGTCACGAAGGTAGTCCCGCGAACGTGTTTCAAGTAGTAATTTTCTCTCTGGTACAGGGCATGTTATTAAAGCGGTGTCTTCGTTATCAATCACCCCTTTTGCAAGGCGACGGCCTACGAATTCATGCATTGTTTGGTTAATGCCTTCGCTTAGCGGTTTCTCAGAATCATAGAGTCTCCCGAGTTCAGCCATGCCGGTAAGCTCAGATGCGCTATTGCTAAATGCTGCGGGGTTATTTGCTAACCATTCATGCCATCTAATGACTTGAAATGGAATGTCATTATCGTGGGCAATTCGATTTAAAGCTTCAATTTGATCGGAAATGGATGAATCTTGATAGTTTGTACTGAACCAAGAGCGCTGAAATCCTTCGATTTTTTGCTCGAGAACAGACAAGAAGGCGGGCAGGTTATCACTAAGGTATTTTGATCCTTTGTTAATGGCTCGATCTTTTAAAGACTGTATTTCTAGTCCATTATTTGCCAGGCTTTTTAGATTATGCCAGTACAATTCATCCGCAACTAGAAAAATGGATTGTTTATTAAATTTAATTGATTCCTCAATGACTGCTTGCAAGTATTCATTTCTACATTGATCATTGTCAGCAATGCTTAAAAGCACCAAGGTTGATGTTTCGAGTATTCCTCGGCCCGCCAAGTCGCGCTTGGCTTTCCCGTCAAATTTGGCAAAGAGCTTTCCATTAGCAGGGCCTTTTGGTTTATTTTTACTCGGCATAATTAATTAGCACCTTTTTTCTTGCCTGATGAATTTATTTTTAACATTAATCGTATGTAATTATAGTATAATCTGATTATATATTAAAAACCCGCATCGGGAAGTTTATCATATATTGGTGAAAGATGGAAAAAAAGAAGGCAAGCCAAGAGCAAGATCTCCTTGTGGAGAGAGAGCATAGTATTGCTGATCTCACTGATTTGATTAAGAAAAACGCCGAACTGTACCAGCAATCGCTACAAATGAAAATTAACTATTATGAAAATATACTGGCTCTCATGCCGGGACATGTATATTGGCTAGATCGAAACAATGTATATCTTGGCTGCAATAATATCCAGGCTAAACACGCTTCATTGTCATCAAGACAAGAAATCGTGGGAAAAACAAATAGTGATCTGCCATGGAAGGGCGAGCAAGCCGTGGAGCTGGATAAATTAAACCTTCAGGTTATGGAAACAGGGATAGCTGACTCCAAAATTGAAAATGCAATTATGGCTGATGGAGATGGTGTTTATTTTTCTCAAAAAGTTCCATTGCGAGATGACCGAAATGAAGTTATTGGTTTATTGGGTATATCGATTGATATTACAGAATTAAAAAATACCGAAGCCGCCCTCACCATTGCCAAGGAAAACGCCGAAGCAGCCAATCGCGCAAAAATCGAATTTATTGCTAACATGAGTCACGATATTCGCACACCACTGAGTGGCGTGGTTGGCATGTCGCGTCTGCTGGAAGAGCGCTTGACCCAGCCGGAACACAAGCAGTTTGCACACTGGATCAATCAAAGTGGAGAGCAGTTGCTAGGTTTGCTCAACGGTATTCTGGATATTGTTTCAGCTGAAAATGTGAGTGATTGCGATATTGTTGAAGAAACATTTGATTTGCGAAAATGTATCAATGACATTGTTCAGCTGGAGCAGCCTACAATGCAATTAAAACAAATTGAATTAAATGTAGAAATTGATGAGTTTGCTCCACAGTTTATTGTCACAGATCGTGCGAAGCTACATCGAGTTTTATTAAATTTGTTAGGTAACGCAATTAAATTTACTCAAGCTGGCCATATTACTATCGATGTTAAACTGGTTGATTTCAATGGCGATAGCACTTATCTGCAGTTTCAAGTGATTGACACCGGCATTGGGATTTCGGCCGAGCATCAAGATAAAATTTTTGATCGGTTTTTTCGCGCCAGTTCATCTTATGAGGGGGTCTATACTGGTTATGGTGTAGGCCTGCATATTGCGCAAACATATGTGAAACTATTAGGCGGGGAACTAAACTTTACAAGTCAACAGGGCATGGGAACTACGTTTTATTTTGATTTGCCGGTCAGCGTGGCAAAACCAGAAGAGTATACAGTTGTTAATGGTGCATCGCCCTTGCTCGGACGCCAACAAATCGATTCTGGAACAGAACCCCACATACTGTTAGTTGAAGACAATGCGATTGCGCTACGGATGGTGGAATTGATTGCAGCGCAGGCAGGTTGTCGCTATACGTCTGTTATGAATGGCGAGGATGCTCTGGCGTTGGCAAAAACCATCGATTTCGATTTAATTATAACGGACATTGGCCTACCAGGCTGTTCAGGCTATGAATTAACCCGCTGTATACGCGAGTGGGAAACGGCACAACAAAAGTGTGCGATAACCATTGTTGGGTTGACAGCCCATGCTCATGATAAAAATCAATATTTGCAATCAGGGATGGATGACGTGTTTTGCAAGCCACTTAATTTACAAATAATGGAATCCATTCTATCGCAATACATTGATGGTTCTGACACGACTTCTAAACAAAACAAGTTCAGAGACGGACTGCCGGATCTAGATTCGCAATTATTCGATTTGGAACAGTTTCAATTGCTTGATATTGAGCACGCCGCTCAACGGATCGGAAATAAATCGGTATTGCTTGAGATGCTACATTTGATGGCGACACAAGAGATACCTTCCGACCAGTTGGCTCTCCATGATGCTCATGCAACACGTGATTGGGCTGCCATTGAAAAACTGGCACATAAAATGAAACGTGGTGCAGTGTATTGCGGGACATTTAAAATGCAGTATGCCTGTCAGTATGTTGAGGGTTATCATAAAGCCGGGTATATGGAGTTATTAGAGCAATTATATCAACAGTTGTTGCGCGTATTGGAAGAAACAAAGCATGCTATACTTAATCAAGGACAATAAATTTTAAAAAGGACTTGCCAAGCGCGCATGTTGCCCGTATAATTGGCCACAGTTGATGCGGGGTGGAGCAGCCTGGTAGCTCGTCGGGCTCATAACCCGAAGGTCGTAGGTTCAAATCCTGCCCCCGCTACCACTAATAATAAGACCCCTTTTTTTGGGGTTTTTTATTATCCAGTATTTGTAAAAAATTAAACCTCTGTACATCATAATTCAAAGCGCGAGAGGTATATGATTCAAATCGAAATTGAACAATTGATACAACCTACTGTAGAAAGCATGGGGTATGTGCTTTGGGGTTGCGAATATCTGGCACAGGGAAAGCATTCCTTGTTGCGTATCTACATTGACAAAGCTGATGGTATCGGTGTTGAGGATTGTCAAAAAGTCAGTCTTCAAGTTGGCGCATTGCTGGACGTGGACGATCCCATCCCAGGCAATTACAGCTTGGAAGTTTCATCACCAGGCATCCCAAGACCATTATTTCGTAACAGTCAGTATCAAAGCTATGTAGGTCTGGAAGTTCAGATTAAATTATTTAAGCCTGTTGCGGCTAAGCGCAAATTTGTTGGCACGATTGTGTCAGCGGATGAGAACACACTGGTTCTTAAGATTGATAATGAGCAACAGAGCTTTCTTTTTTCCAATATTGTGAAAGCAAATTTGACGGTCTAGTGAGGGCGAACCATGAGCAAAGAATTGTTATTAGTTGCCGAGGCGTTATCTAACGAGAAAGGCGTGAGCAAGAGTGTTGTTTTGGAAGCCATTCAAGCGGCTCTGGAATCAGCTACACGTAAACTTTCTGGTGCAGAACTGGGCGTTCGTGTTGAAATGGATCCACGTACCGGTGAATATGCAACGTTTCGCCATTGGGACGTTGTGGCTGATGATGATGTAGAATTCCCAGACCGCGAATTAACACTTGCTCAAGCACAAGAACGTATGCCTGGTATCGAATTGGGTGAACGAATTGAAGAGCCCATGGCATCCATTGAATTTGGCCGAATTGCTGCTCAAAACGCACGCCAGGTTATTATTCAAAAAATTCGTGATGCAGAGCGTCAGTTGGTTGTTGAACAATTCAAGGGTCGAGTAGGCCAACTGGTTTATGGAGTCGTTAAAAAAGTAACGCGTGATAATGTTATTGTTGATTTAGGCGGCAAGGCCGAAGCATTTATGCCTCGTGCTGAAATGTTGCCACAAGAAATGTTTAGACCTAATGATCGCGTCCGTGCATATCTTTTTGACATTGCTGACCAAGCACGTGGACCACAACTGCTTGTGAGCCGTGTACGCAATGAAATGCTGATCGAACTATTTCGTATTGAAGTGCCTGAAATTGGCGAAAATATTATTGAGATTAAAGCTGCTGCTCGTGAGCCAGGAAACCGCGCCAAAATTGCTGTAAAAACCAATGATGGTCGTATTGATCCTGTTGGTGCTTGCGTGGGTATGCGTGGCGCACGTGTGCAAGCCGTATCTAGCGAATTGGGCGGCGAACGCGTAGATATTATTTTGTGGGATGATAATCCTGCACAGCTCGTTATCAATGCAATGGCACCCGCAGATATCTCCTCGATTGTTGTTGATGAAGATTCTCATACAATGGATTTGGCCGTACACAAAGATCAATTGTCGCAAGCCATTGGTCGTAATGGCCAGAATGTACGCCTTGCAAGTCAATTGACAGGCTGGACACTGAATGTCATGACGGTTGAAGAGTTTGAAGACAAGAGCCAGGAAGAGTCTACAAAGATCGTTAAATTGTTTACAACAACACTTGAAATTGATGAAGAGATTGCGATGTTGTTGGTTGCCAATGGATTTTCTTCTTTAGAAGAAATTGCTTATGTACCTAAAGACGAACTACTCGCCATCGAAGATTTCGATGAAGATATCGTTGAAGAATTACGTAATCGTGCTAATGACACGCTGCTGACTCAAGCCTTGTCATCAGGGCAGGATTTGGCTGGTGATGTCGCAAGCCTTGCCTCAATGGAAGGCATGACTGACGAGCTAGTTAAGAGTATGGCCGCTATGGGTATTAAGACAATGGATGATTTGGCAGAGCAGTCTGTTGATGAGATCCTAGAAATAGCGGGCATGACAGAACAAAAAGCAGCGACTCTCATCATGAAAGCACGGGAACCTTGGTTCCAATAGAATGTAGGTTGGGCCTTGGCCCAACATGGTCGCCTCAACCTATTCGTGTTGTGAAGAGCGAGCAAGTTCCCGGGTATTTAGAATAAGAGCGGTTCCCAATGGAACTGTCGAAAGAGGATTAAATTATGGCGGATGTGACGGTTAAACAGTTGGCTCAAGTTGTGGGTATCCCTGTTGAGCGCCTATTGACTCAGTTGCAGGAAGCTGGATTGTCCATTACTGATGAGCAGCAGGTAGTTAAAGAAGAGCAAAAGCGTATTTTGCTGAACCATTTGAACAGTGCATCCTCCAAAGCAGAGGATGCAGCGCCAAATCGTATTACATTACGACGAAAAAGTGTATCTCAGGTCACCCTTGGGCATGACGCGCACAGCGGCAAAACGGTTAATATTGAAGTTCGCCAAAAACGGGTCTTTGTGAAACCCACTAGCGTGCTTGAACAAGCAGCAGAGCCCGAAGTTGAAGAGCAGGTTCCTGCGCTTGATGAGACCGTGTCTTCAGCAACGGTGGAAGATGTAAGCGTCTCCGACGCGACTGAATCTGAGTCATCTCCTGCAGTGGAAATAGTAGAGCAACCGTCAGTTATTGAAGACATTGTTATTGAGCTGGCTGTGAGCGAAACCATTGTGCCAGAACCGACTCAACAACAAACTGCAGAAGAAAATAAAGCCAGAAAAAAGGTTGGGACAAACGACTCAACTAGCAAGCCCGAATTTAAAAATGCCAAGAAAAAAGGCAAATATCAGCCGCCTACCAAGCGTGCTGAAAATGAAATCGATTTGTCGGCACATGCAAAGCGTAATAAATTTAAACGCCGCAAAGGTCACGAAAAATCTGAAAAATACCGTGAAGCTGAAGAGTCCTTGACTCATGGTTTTGCAATGCCAACGGCACCTACTGTGCATGAAGTCATGGTTCCTGAAACGATTACCGTGGCTGAACTGGCCAAGCGCATGTCTGTTAAAGCCGCTGCTGTAATCAAAGTCATGATAGGTCTGGGTGCAATGGCGACCATTAACCAGGTTATCGATCAAGAAACAGCAATGATTGTTGTTGAGGAAATGGGCCACGTTGCTCGCATGTTGAAAGATGATGAGATTGAACATACACTTGACAGTGCGGTAACCAAAGGCAGCCTTGACGAACCCCGTGCTCCGGTCGTTACAATTATGGGTCACGTCGATCATGGTAAAACATCCTTACTGGATTATGTTCGCCGCACGAAAGTTGCGGCAGGCGAGGCCGGTGGTATCACGCAGCATATTGGTGCTTACCATGTGAGCACACCGAAAGGCGAAATTACATTCCTAGATACACCGGGACATGCCGCGTTTACCGCGATGCGTGCCCGTGGTGCACAAGCAACCGATATCGTTATTTTGATTGTTGCCGCAGATGATGGTGTTAAGCCGCAAACAGTTGAGGCGGTTCAACATGCGAAAGCTGCGAAAGTGCCTATTATTGTTGCGATAAATAAAATTGATAAACCCGGTGTTGATCCTGAGCGCGTGATGAACGAGCTGTCAGGTTACGATGTTATCCCTGAAGCATGGGGTGGCGATACGATGTTTGTTAACATCTCGGCAAAAACAGGTGAAGGCATTGATGCCTTGTTAGACGCAGTTCTGCTGCAAGCTGAAGTTCTCGAGTTAACTGCACATACTGATGGTGCCGCAAAAGGTGTTGTAATCGAATCAAGGCTAGATAAAGGTCGCGGCCCGGTAGCTACAATTTTGGTACAGCGCGGAACATTGCGTAAAGGCGATATCATTCTTGCTGGTTTTCAATACGGCAGGGTGCGTGCATTGGTTAGTGATAGCGGTGTATTGGTTGATAGCGCAGGCCCATCAACTCCTGTCGAAGTATTGGGCTTATCAGCCATACCGCACGCCGGCGATGAAGCGATTGTTGTGCCTGATGAAAAGAGAGCGCGCGAAGTTGCATTGTTCCGTCAAGGCAAGTTCCGCGATGTTAAATTAGCCAGACGACAAAAAACGTCGTTGGAAGGCATTTTCGAAAACATGACTGCCGCTGAAGTGAAAGTCTTGAATATCGTTCTTAAAGCGGATATGCAGGGTTCAGTAGAGGCGATTGCTGATGCATTGGTTAAATTGTCTAACGAAGAGGTTAAAGTTGAAATCATTGCTAGCGGCGTAGGTGGCATCACTGAGTCTGATGTACATCTGGCTCTGGCTTCTAACGGATTGTTAATTGGCTTTAACGTGCGCGCTGATGCTGGTGCTAAACGTCTTGCTGAGCAAGAATCGGTATCATTGCATTATTACAGCGTCATTTATGACATCGTCGATCAAGTCCGTGGTGCCCTGACAGGTATGTTGTCACCTCAATTCAAAGAACAAATTGTGGGTATTGCCGAAGTACGCGATGTATTCCGTTCACCTAAAATTGGTGCGATTGCGGGTTGTATGGTTGTTGAAGGCTCTATCAAACGTAACAACCCAATTCGGGTATTGCGTGATAATGTCGTGATCTATGAAGGTACTTTGGAATCCCTGCGTCGCTTTAAAGATGACGTGTCGGAAGTGCGTCAAGGTTTTGAATGCGGAATTGGTGTTAAAAATTACAATGACGTGAAACCTGGCGACTTGATTGAGGTATTTGAAACCATCGAGATTAAGCGAAATCTATGAGTAACGATTTTAAACGAACCGACCGCATTGCGGAAATGATGCAACGCAAACTGTCGCAAATTATACATCAGGAAGTCAAAGACCCGCGTTTACCCGGGTTCATTACGATTTCTGCTGTAACTGTAACCCGAGATTTAGGTCACGCCAAAATCTATTTTACAGCGCTTAATGATGAAGTTGGCATGGCTGAGGTTATTTTAAACGCAGCCGCCAGCTATTTGCGCAGCGCCCTGGCCAGAACATTGACCATGCGCACGGTGCCACAGTTGCATTTTATTCATGACAAATCAATTGAATACGGCCGTCACTTGAGCAAGTTAATTGACGAAGTGAACCCACCAGAACAAGATGATGAACCCAAAGCCTAAAGTCCCGAACGGCCACGACGTCCAAAGCGCGCACGCCATCTTGAGCGACGCGCAGGATCTCCCCGATCCGGCCCCATGCTTATCTGAGCATGAAACTCAGACTATGCCAATTCCTGGAGATCAATCGGGAAGAAGTGGGGCCTTAAAAAAAATGGTTAATGGTCTTCTGTTGGTCAATAAACCACGTTACCTGACTTCAAATGCAGTGCTGCAGCAGCTTAAGCGCCTGCTTCAAGCTAAAAAAGCAGGTCATACCGGCAGTCTGGATCCACTGGCTACAGGGATGTTACCGCTTTGTTTTGGTGAGGCCACCAAATTCAGTCAATACCTTTTAGACGCCGATAAATGCTACGAAGTCACAGGCTTGCTTGGCATTAAAACCAATACCGCCGATTCAATGGGGCAAGTGATTGCTCAGGTTGACGAGTTTACTGTTTCAGAAGAACAGTTGCGAGCTGTACTAGCTCAATTTATCGGCCCTACCAAACAAATTCCTTCCATGTTTTCAGCCCTGAAACATAAGGGTCAACCGTTATATAAATTCGCCCGCCAAGGCATTGATGTTGAACGTAAAGCACGCGACATAAACATCTATAAATTAGTATTAAATGACTTTGACGGCAGCTCGTTTAAATTGACCGTGACATGCAGCAAAGGCACTTATATTAGAAACTTGGTCGAAGACATTGGTGAGTGCTTAGGTGTTTATGCACACGTTACACAATTACATCGTGCCTATACCGCCGGCTTGGCAGAAGAAACCATGTTCACTCTAGATGAATTGACCGCCAAATCGCCTGAGCAATTACTGCAATGCCTGTTACCGGTGGATCGCGCCGTTGACTACATGCCTAAATTGATTCTGGAAGACGAAGCCGTGTTTGCTATATGTCAAGGCAAGACCCTCAATAACCTCGAATCGAAAGACGTGATAGGCTCAGTACGCTTATATGACCGAGCCGAGCAGTTTGTCGGATTAGGTGAATGGGATGCTGGCATATTAAAAGTTAAACGATTGTTGGGCACAGAACAGTAGGTTGGGCCAAGGGGCCAACCTATAGTGGTCTTAAATTCCATGCTAAAACTTCTACTGCCCCGTCTTGTTAATACGCTCCCTTAAACTGGCGTCCCTGCGTAGGGGGGGGGGGATCATGGTAGTGATGCCAAACATGGATCCCCGCCGTCGCAGGGACGACAGATTAAGGGAGGGTATTAACAAGACGGGGCACTACTGACTTGGATGAAAATGAATGTCAGAAAGGAAGGAAAGTTTCTGATGAAGAAACCTCAACTTGGAATATTCGTGGCGATACTTTTCATCCAGAATGGAACTATTCTATCAGTTCACGGCAGCCAAAATAGTCCAAGTTATTTTTTTACATTCCAAAAGGTATCTGTTTCAATGGAAATTCAACGGGTCCTCTTATGTGAAAAGACGACTTTATGATAATTGCTAGATGCGTTATACTTCTTTTTTGATTACTCCATTGCTCTTTAAGGACAACCGTGCATCTCTCAATATCCATGTTATTGCTGCTTGTGTTGTTTTTGGTCGTGCTTTCAGCATTTTTTTCTGCATCAGAGATCGGAATGATGTCTTTAAATCGGTACCGTTTACGGCACCTGGTGAAAAAAAATGATAAACAAGCGATTCGGGTTAACCGATTACTGACACACCCTGACCGCCTGCTGAGCGTAGTTCTAATTGGTAATACCCTGGCTAATATTATCGCATCCATGGCTGGAACACTTATTGGGCAACAATTGTATGGCGAGATAGGTGTGCTGGTGGCGACAGGTTTGTTGACGATGGTTGTGCTGGTGTTTGCAGAAATGACCCCAAAAACCCTAGCAGCTCTGTACCCACAGCAAGTCGCATTCGCCTGTTCGTTGCCGTTAAAAATATTGCAGACAATTTTCGCACCACTAGTGCACTTGATTAGTGGGGTGGCTAATGGTCTTTTGCGTTTGTGTGGCATTTCTATCGATCGAGTGCAGCGGGAAGCCTTAACGGGTGAGGAATTGCGTTCGGTTGTACATGAAGCCGGAGGTTTATTACCAATTGAACACAAGAGCATGTTAATTAGTTTGCTCGATCTGGAGCAGGCACGGGTTGAAGATATTATGGTGCCTAAGACGGAAATCATTGGTATTGATTTGGATCAACCTTGGAGCAAACTACTTGAGCAATTGGAAACGACACAGCATACACGTCTGCCTCTTTATCGGACGAGTATCGACAATCTGATTGGTATGGTTCATTTGCGAAGTGTATTGAATTTAGTGCTAGATGATAATTTTGATATGAATGGTTTACTGAGCATCGCAGAAGCACCGTATTTTATTCCTGAAGCAACGTCGTTGAATCTACAAATCTTGAATTTTCAAAAAATGAAACGTCGCAGCTGTTTTGTGGTTAATGAATATGGTGATTTGCAAGGCTTGGTAACGATGGAAGATATTCTGGAAGAAATCGTTGGTGAATTTACAACCGATATTGCTGCATTGAGCAAGGACATCACACCCCAAGATAATGGCTCGATCATTGTTGATGCGAGCATTACATTACGTAATTTAAATCGCTTGTTAAATTGGCACCTGCCTCTGCTTGGTCCACGAACACTAAGTGGATTGATTATCGAATATTTAGGCTACATCCCGCCGGCGGAATGTTGTCTAAGCATTGATCATTACCAAATTGAAGTATTAAAGGTGAGTGAGAATATTATCAAGAGTGTACGGATTATTAAGGTTGGAAAAAAGAGACAGGCTACTGCCTCGTCTTGTTAATACGCTCCCTTAAACTGTCGTCCGCGCCTTTGCGGGATCGACATGCATCAAACATGTGGGTAATGATAAGGGCCCACATTGTATATACTGCCGAGCAAGTTTATCAAATCATAAGTGTTGCCTGCGAACGGCCCGAAGATAGTGGCTTGCCAATCAGCCACTGGAGTTTAAGTTCTTTCGCTGATGAAGTAATAAAAAGAGGCAATATTACGAGAAAAACTAATAATGAAATGGAACAGACAGTGGAAAATCAATCTTATTGAACAACATAACCCTCAGTGGCTCGATTTTAGTATCAGATTATGTTGATAGATGGATCCCCGCCTACGCGGGGAGGACAGTTTAAGGGAGCGTATTGACAAGATGAGGCACTAGTTAATTAATTTTGCACGGTTACGCAGCGCACTGCCAATGGTATTGCCATCCAGAAACTCTAATTCGCCGCCCGATGGAATGCCGTGAGCGAGTTGGCTAATCTGCACAGCGTAGGGGCGTAATCGTTCTTGAATAAAATGAATCGTTGTTTGTCCTTCGATCGTAGGGCTCAAAGCAAGGATAACTTCCTTGATCCCTTCTTCCACGACCAAATTCTGCAGTTGAGGAAGGCCTATATCATCGGGGCCTATGCCATCTAATGGGGAGATTTTACCCATTAGCACATAGTAACAGCCTTGATGGGCATTGCTATGTTCGATCGCCGCAACATCAGCGGGGCTTTCAACAACGCAAAGTGTCGTTAAGTCCCTGTTTTTGTTTTGACAGATCAAGCACAGTTCATGAGTTGTATAATTGTTACAACGTTTACAATGTACAATATTATTCATTGCATCATTAAGGCATGAGGCTAAATGTAAGCCGCGCTGACGCTGATGTTGTAGTAACTGAAACGCCATACGTTGCGCGGACTTTGGTCCAACACCTGGCAGACAGCGCAATGCGTCCACCAGACGTGATAATGCATCCATAATCTCTTATTCTTTTTCTTCTTTCATGAAATCAGTTGGGATGTTCAACCCCGCCGTCAATTGAGCAATTTTCTCTTTGGATGCTTTTTCAACTTGACGTACGGCATCATTGACTGCAGCAGCAACGAGATCTTCCAGCATTTCAATGTCTTCATCCAGTAATGCGCGACTAATTTTTACACTAGTAACATCGTGACGGCCGTTCATGTTTACAATAACCATTTTGCCGCCTGATTTGCCTTCAACAACCAATTGTGTCAATTGCTCTTGCGCCTCTTGCATACGTTGCTGCATTTTTTGCGCTTCTTTCATCAAGTTGCCAAGATTTTGATTCATGTCCATGAGAGCCTCTTTTGTTTAGGTTTAACTATAATCTGGATTTAAAAACCAGAGCCTATACTTATTATAGGCTATCTTTTGATAAAATAGAATTTTTTACTAGTTCAGCTGAAAATTCATGCTGTAGTTTTTGAAAAAACGGATCATTTTTCAGTACCGTTTCTGCATCTTCATACTGTTTTTTTTGAGCCCCTTGTTTTTGTAATATGGGAGAGGATGAGACTTTTTGGTCGCTATTTAATGACAAGGTGATCTTTTCAGCGTAATAGTTAGTTAATCCTTGTTCAATCCGACTGATGACAGAAGACGTAAACACCGATTGATGGCCTTTCTCGACGCGCAAGACAACAGAGGAGTGCGATTTGCTAATAAATTCAGCGTGCTCTGCTGCACTAAGTGCTAATCCATGCAGATTCAACTGTGATAAAATATCCTTCCATGTAGGACTATTCTGATTATTAGACGCAGGAGGCACAAAGACCGTTTTCGCCAGTAACGGGGCAATATTTACGGGGATCTCTAGTTCGTCTTCGTTTTTTGCTATGGGGGCTAGGTTGTCACTTGGTAATGTGGTAGGTATCAGGGCTGGTGTTATACCGTCACTAGTAGCGGAGAGCTCTTGAGTCAAATGTGAGGGGCCTTCCAATAACGCTTTTTTGTCGACATTTTTATAGGCAAACGGAGGGAGCGTTGTTTGTTGTGATGGCTTAAAGGTATACATTCGCAGTAGTGTCATTTCAAAACCAATGGCCATCGTTGGGGCCAGTGGCATCTCCTGCGTGCCTTTTATGCCAATTTGATAAAATAATTGCGCATCTTCTGGAGTAAACTTCGTGCTCAAAGCAGTGATTTCAGACGATGAACTGATTAGTTCATGAATCCCGGCGATCTTTTGATTAATACTAATTTGGTGCAAGTAACTGAGTATTTCATTGAGAACATAGTGGAAGTGACCACCTTCTTCAGCAATCTTTTTGCTGATCGTTAATAGTTTCTCTGGATCAAGCTCTGCTAGCGCATCCAATAATTGCAGTGCGTAGTCTTGCTGTGTGTAACCCAGGCTGCCTTTTACATCTTGCGTAAGTAAGTGGTTATTGCAACTGGCAATGGATTGATCAAGTAAGCTCAGCGCGTCACGCATACTGCCTCTTGCTGCAGTGGCCAATAAAGTAACGGCTTCTTGCTCATAAGGAATTTTTTCATCATCTAGAACATGTTGTAAATATTGTGAAATAACGGTTGGCTGCAAGTGTTTGAGATTAAATTGCAAGCATCGCGATAATACAGTAACGGGTAATTTTTGTGGATCAGTCGTGGCAAGTATGAATTTAACATGTGATGGGGGTTCTTCAAGGGTTTTAAGCAAAGCATTAAAGCTATGCTGAGAAAGCATGTGTACTTCATCTATAAGATAAATCTTGAAGCGTCCATTAGTTGGAGCGTATTGAACGTTTTCCAGAATTTCTCGAGTATCTTCCACGCGGGTTCTTGATGCGCCATCAATTTCGATCAGGTCAATAAATCGTCCTTGTTCAATGGCAACACAGGCATCACATTGCAGGCAAGGCTCAGAACCAATTCCTTTTTCACAATTGAGTGCCTTAGCTAGCAAACGCGCAACACTTGTCTTGCCAACGCCGCGTGTACCCGTAAATAAATAGGCATGATGTAGGCGTTGCTGATTTAGCGAGTTAATTAACGCTTTATTTATATGGTCTTGGCCTACCAGCTGAGAAAAGGTACGTGGCCGCCATTTGCGTGCAAGGGCAATGTAGCTCATAAGAGGATTCACAGATTGGGCGGCAGCCATAAGAGCCACACCCCGGCGCTCGAATCAACTGTTACCGCTGCTCCCTTCCGGGTCTGACGGGGTTCACAATCTATCGTCGCGAGGGGACCAATATAGCCACCATCGTTGAAGAGAGAGATTAACAAAAAAAAAGCCGAATAGCCAGTCCCATATGGCACTATCTTTTATACTAAAATATGGGGAGCGCTTTCATGGAACTAACGCTGGCACTAGATTGCAATTAATTCATAAATAAATGTAAAAAGTATTTGACATGCTGCGCCAGATGAGTAGAATACGCAGCACGCCTTCGGGGCGACGTTCATTAAGAAGAAGAGAAGACAAACTGTGTGGGCGCTCTAAAGAATTCGAGTGCGATGAAGTACATAGTAGTAAAGT
>CAMDBQ010000012.1 GCA_945889365.1 Legionella genomosp. 1
TGCCTGTCATTTGGAACGGCATTTGTACTTGACCAGCCAGTTATTGGAATTAGGCCTGCCTTTGGTTCTTGTGATCAACATGACGGATATTGCTGAACAGCGTGGGATTTTGATTGATGCGAAAGCACTCTCTGCGATATTGCAATGTCCTGTAGTGATGTTGCAGGCGCATCGGAGTGTTGGGGTTGATGAGCTTAGAAAAGCTATTTGTATGTCCAACCCTGCACGCAGTAATGACGTAGCCAAACCCCTTGAATTATCCCTGCCCATCTCTGTGCAAACTGCATTGGCAGCTCTCGAACAACAACTCCTTTCCAGCGGTAAAAATCCAGCTCTCATACCTTATCTTGCCCGCCGTGCTTTCGAAGGAGCTGGAGAACATGACGTCGACATCCTGATGGCCAACGCACGTTACGATGCGATACATACCGTTGTCACCAGCGTACAAAAAAAACGATCCGATGCCAGCGAGCACTGTACGGCTAAAATCGATCGAATTGTATTGCACCGTATTTGGGCGGTACCCATTTTTTTCGGCATGATGTACCTGATGTTCTTATTGGCGATCAATCTGGGCGGTGCCTTCCAGGATTTCTTTGATATGAGTACCGATGCTATTTTTGTTCAAGGTACGGCTTCTCTTTTACAGCAGATTAATGCGCCAGCATGGCTCATAGCATTGTGCGCCAACGGTATAGGGAGGGGGATTAATACAACACTCACCTTTATTCCCGTGATGGCGTCGATGTATTTCTTCTTATCGTTATTAGAAGCCTCCGGATATATGGCGCGCGCGGCATTTGTGGTGGATAAAGCCATGCGCATGTTAGGCCTGCCGGGTAAATCATTTGTGCCGATGATTGTCGGGTTTGGTTGCAATGTTCCCGCGATCATGGCGGCGCGCACACTGGATTCTGAGCGAGATCGGCTGTTAACCGTGCTGATGAGCCCATTTATGTCATGTAGTGCGAGACTCGCTATTTACGCTGTATTTGTGGCCGCTTTTTTCCCAACGGGTGGTCAAAACGTTGTGTTTTCGTTGTATTTGATTGGTATTTTGATGGCTGTGCTAACCGGGTTTTTATTGCGCAAAACACTATTGCGTGGTCAGACCTCGCCTTTAATATTAGAACTGCCTGCTTATCATCGACCTTCGTTACGTCGATTGATGAAAGAAACCGGTATGCGCTTGCGGTATTTTATTACGCGTGCTGGCAAATTGATTATTCCGGTGTGTGTTGTTTTGGGCGGATTGAATGCATTAACCCTTCACGGCGGTTTTAGCGTGGAACCTAGTAGCGAGTCAGTTTTATCTTTGGTTGGACAATGGTTAACGCCGATTTTTTCTCCGATGGGTTTACATCAGGATAATTGGCCCGCGACGGTTGGTTTGTTGACGGGTACGCTGGCGAAAGAAGTGGTGGTGGGCTCACTGAATACGCTGTATTCGCAGGTGGGTCATCTGGCAGTCACCCCATCGGCTCATTTTGAATTGTGGGGATCGTTAAAAATGGCGCTGTTATCGATTCCGCAAAATTTGGCGCAGTTGGGTTTCGCACCGTCGCCTGGCATAAATCTCTCAGAACCCGTTTATGGCGTTATGTATCAGCACTTTGACGGCAAGGCCGGTGCTTATGCCTATTTGCTATTTATTCTGTTATACGTTCCCTGCGTGTCGACGATGTCTGCGATTAGACAGGAAGCCAGCCGTAAATTAATGTGGTTTTCGATTGGATGGTCATTGATTGTGGCGTATACCACGGCGGTTTCATTCTACCAATTGGCAACATTTGCGGTTCATCCACAACAAACCATTGCATACCTGACGGTGGTGAGCATTTGTATTGTATCGACCATCATGATGATCCGTGTCGCGGCACTACCAAAAGGGGTGCCCCATGCTGCTGCAAATTCGTGATTTTATGCAACGCGAACAAGTGGCCAGCACACAACAACTGGCGCGCGAGTTTCATATCGATGAACAAGCCCTGCAGCCCATGCTGGATATTTGGGTAAACAAAGGCGTGATTAAGCAGTGTCAAGAAAAGGCGGGATGTCAGAGTGCATGTTCGCGATGTAAAACCAATGCGCCGGTTTTTTATCAGGTTTGCTAATGGTAGCCTGCTGCAATTTAAAATCAATCCTCGATTGGATATCCGATCTCGCAATATTTGCAGGCTACATGGGTTATATACCATCTATATTATATGTGGTTGAAGCGAATTAGGGCCTGTTCACATTTCGACTCCCTACGTCCGGCGGTCTTATCATTACCCACAAGTCAGGAAACTCACACCCAGCTTGAGTCCATACCCACAAGTTTGATAAGGCCGCGGGACGTAGGAGTTCGAAAGATGAAATGTCAACAGGCCCTAATGTTATTTACTCGCCTAAATCTGACATCGCTACAGCGTGATAGCCGGCATCAACGTGCACGACTTCACCGGTAATGCCTGATCCTAAATTAGAGCATAAGAAGGCCGCAGTGTTGCCGACTTCTTCAACGGTGATGTTGCGTTTTAGCGGAGTGTTGGCGGCATATGCGGATTGCATTTTACGGAAGTCTTTGATGCCTGCGGCAGCTAGGGTTCTGATTGGGCCGGCAGATATGGCATTTACACGGATACCGCGTGGGCCGAGACTGGCTGCCAAGTAGCGTACCGATGCTTCGAGGCTTGCTTTGGCAATACCCATGACGTTGTAATTGGGTACGGCTTTTTCAGCGCCGTAATAGCTTAGGGTTAAAATCGCGCCTTGTGTGTCTTCCATCATCGGTAATGCAGCTTTGGCTAATGCGACCAGGCTGTAAGCACTGATGTCATGGGCAATGTGGAAGCCTTCACGATTAACACAATTAACAAAGTCGCCGCTGATTTGATCCGCGGGTGCAAATGCGACGGAATGGATGACGATGTCGACTTTGTCCCAGCTTTTGCCTAATTGAGTGAATACATCATGAATTTCACTGTCACTCGCTACATCGCATGGAAAAGTTAGCGTAGAGTTGAATTCTGCTGCCATGTCTTGAACGCGTTCTTTTAGCCGTTCGTTTTGATAGGTAAACGCGAGTTCCGCACCTTGATCGTGAAATGCTTTGGCAATGCCATGTGCAATGGAGCGGTTGCTGGCCAAGCCAACAATTAATGCTTTTTTGCCACTTAAAAATCCCATATTAATCCCCCTGGTCAGTTGTATGCTTATCATTACCCACAAGTCAGGAAACTCATGCCCAGCTTGAGTCCATACCCACAAGTTTGATGAGGTTGTATGTCGTCTTGGCCCATTCGCTAAGACGGCTGTATCAAGATCCCGCCAACTGCAATAATTCCCGCATTTTTGCCTGAATCATATCAATCGCAATCCGATTTTCACCACCCCTGGGCACGATCAAATCTGCATAACGGCTGGAGGGTTCGATAAATTGTAAGTACATTGGGCGAACAGTGGTTTCGTATTGATGCAATACGGCCTCGAACGAGCGATGACGCTCAACCACATCGCGCATTAAACGACGGCTAAGGCATACGTCCAATGGTGCGGACATAAAAATCCGTATGTCCATGACTTCACGCAAGGCCTTGTCGCAAAATAATAAAATCCCTTCCAAAACAATGATGGTATGACGGCCGATAAACCGTGTTTCTGGCATACGCAGGTGTTTTGAGTGAGAATAAATTGGAATGTCAACCGACTCACCTTGTTGCAAGCGTCTTAAATGCTCGCATAACAGAGCATGGTCAAATGAATCAGGGTGATCGTAGTTTATTTTTTCACGTTCTTCAAAGGCAAGATGGTTATTGTCTTTGTAATACGCATCTTCGGAAATCACCACCACTTGATCAGAGCCTAGCTCGTTAACAATCGTGTTGGCTAATAAACTTTTACCGGAAGCTGATGGGCCGGCAATCCCTAGAATAATCGCTTGTTTTGTCATGATCATACGCAGTGAAATATTTTGTGCAAATAGTAAGGGATTGTGACGAAAATTTCAATGATTCTGTCTAATAAAATTATATATCAATGCGTGTCCATGCTCCGTTAAGATAGATTCTGGATGAAATTGTACGCCAAAGAGTTTTAATTTCTCATTAGAAAAAGACATGATTTCACCTGCGGCTGATCTTGATGTGACAGTAATGTGCTTACTTAATCCTTCATCCAATACAATCAACGAATGATACCGACCTACCCGCAACGGGCTAGGGATGTCACGAAATATGCCGCTTGCATCATGGTGAATTAAACATGATTGTCCATGCATGGGCTCTAGTGCTTTTGCAATTTCCCCACCAAAAACATGACCAATAACCTGGTGGCCTAGACACACGCCTAAAATGGGTATTATTCCAGTAAACTCGCGCACAACGGCGATTGAAATGCCTGCATCCATTGGCCCACAGGGGCCTGGGGAGATGATAATGTGTGTTGGTTTCAGGGTTTGAATCCCTTCGATTGTAATTTTGTTATTTCTGGCGACGATAACGTCGTGGCCCAATTCCTCAACGTATCTTGATAAATTAAATACGAATGAATCGTAGTTGTCGATGATGAGGATCATATAGTCAACGCCTGTATCAATGCTTGTGCCTTAACCAAGCTCTCTTGATATTCTTCTTCAGGATCTGAGTCCAAAACAATAGCACCGCCGGCACTGAAAAATAGTTTATCTTGATTAATAAAATAGGTTCGGATGATAACCGATGTATCCATATCACCTGTAAAACTCAAGTAGCCTAGGCAACCGCAATAGGGGCCTCGCGCCTGTTTTTCCAATTCGCTAATGATTTCCATGGATCTGATTTTAGGCGCACCGGTTACCGAGCCAGGAGGAAACGTTGCTTTAATCAGATCGATTGCACTCGAGTGATGTTTTAATGTCCCGGTGACTTTGGAAACCAAATGATGAACCGTTTCAAAGCTTTTTAAGGCGCATAATTCTTCAACATTTACTGAGTGGCAAACGCGGGAGATGTCATTTCGCATTAAATCGACAATCATTACGTTTTCAGCATGATCTTTTTCACTGGCTAATAGTTCAGTTGCCAGTTTTTGATCTTCTGCTGTGTTGTTGGATCGTTTTCTTGTGCCTTTGATGGGGCAGGTTTCAACTAGTTGTTCAGTTAATTTTATAAATCGCTCGGGTGAGGCTGAAATAATATAACCTTGATTCGGAAGTGTTATGAATGCACTAAAGGGGGCTGGGTTTATTTTCATTAGGTTAAAATAGAGATCCAATGGGTCGTTATTTAATGGTACAGAAAATTGTTGTGTAATATTGGCTTGGAAAATATCGCCGTTTATGATGTATTCTTTAGTGGCGTTGACGGCGGCAACATAGGATTGTTGGGTGAAATTGGAGTAGGTTGGACCTTGGCCCAGCGCTGAATTTTTATTGTGCTGACAGGTTAGGCCAAGGCCCAACCTACATCTGTTTTTTATGTTTGCTATATCTTTATGAGCCTTTATTAATCGTTCGGATTTTGTTTTTTCAGGAAACCCCGTGGCCATTACCCAGCAACGATTCTCCATATGATCAACTGCAATAACATGACTATAAAAATTCAAATAAATATCAGGCAGTTCGATGTTATCTTTTACATGAGGTAATGCCTCCAGATAATGACTAGCCTCATAACCAAAATACCCAACAGCACCGCCTTGCAATGGAGGCAGGCCTTCAATTTTTTTTATTTTGTATTCGCTCAGTTTTTTATTGATAACATCAAAGGGATCTTGATTACACTCACCCTTGGATGAAAAAGACCAAAACGAATCAAAACATATGAACGAATAGCTACCGTAACCGTCCATTTGCATGGAGCTGGTTAATACCATTAGGTCTTTTTTGTCTGAAAAAAGCCTGATGATATCGTCCACATTAGTTATGGCAAGCTCTTCATAAACGGGTTCAATGTGGTCAGTATTATTTATCATCATCCTACTCCCGCTGCCGCTTAAGCAATACATAAACTGCACCAGTGCCGCCATCGCGTGGAACAGCGCTGTGAAATGCGAGTACTTGGGGTAATTGTTGTAACCAATGATTAACGTGGTTTTTTAACACGGGTTCTTCATCGAGGCGACCGCCTTTGCCATGAATGATCAGCAGACAGCGACTGCCCTTGTGGCTTTGCTGATCTACAAAATGACATAAGGCATCTCGGGCAGCATCTGGCCTTAAACCATGCAAATCCAGACGTGCTTCCAAACGAATTTCCCCGTTTTTTAGTTCCTTCAAACGCTTGCGTGGAAGATCGTTGCTGCAGTGAGCGAGGGTTGTGGTTGGCTTAACTATGTCGGAATAATGATTGGACAGATAATAATCTGATTTTGGTGTCTCGACAGGATCGGGTTTTCGGCGCACGGGTTTTTTGACAACAGGTGATTGAGGTTCGCGTTTTGTGATGTTGTGCAACGGTTTAACGACCCTCATGGTTTCGTTAAACAGTTCTTTGTCTTCGTCAGAGACGCTCATGGTTTGCCTGGCACTTAATTGAATTAGACTAATATATACCAGATTTGATGTTAATCGAAGTTTATGGGCTCTTTTCCCTTTCTAGTGGAGCAAGGAACCAGTGCTGGCGCTGGCTATGGCTTCTTATTATAGTTAAAGCGTCGCGTGTTTGGCTCGTAAATTTACGATAATTCAACCGATTATATTATAAAATAGACAACTTCCCTTTGGATTTTTAGATGTAAAATCCGAGGCACTTTCGATTAATGATCAACCCGGCGCACATATTATCATATTAATATTTAATGTTTTTTGCTCCACTAGTGCCTGGTCTTGCAATTTCGGTACGTTATTGCCCTCCCCGCTGAGGTGGGGATCCATCCCTGATGTGGAATATTGATCACGCTGAGCATGGATCCCCGCCTTCGCGGGGAGGACAGGATAAGGGATCGTATTTGCAGTGCGAGGCAATAGAAAGGGAAAAGAGCCCTATTCAAGCGTTATTAAGTCTCACATCAATCCAGTCTGACTGCATGATAGTTACCGCTTTCCAAATGACGATGGTGGGGTTTGCTCAGGCGTTCCTCCGGAAGGACGCGGTGACACGCCGGCCTGTTTGTCACTGCCCAAGGCCCATGTACAAAATGCAATAATCGCTACCAAAAGAGACTTGAGCCATGCAAAAAAGAAATTGGGATCGGTGGGAGGGTTACTTTTCGTTTCTGGAACAGCTGCCGCTTGTTGTGCCGTTCTCTGATTTTTTTTATAGGCCATATGATCAGTTAACTCAGTTACAATTGACTTGTCAATGCCTTTTTGACCATTCATTATCTGAGTTATACCAGCCAGTGTGCTATTTGGATTTTCTTTTAATGTTGCCAAAATGCTACTAATACAACGGATATTTTTTTCTTTGTCATTCTCCATGAAATGGAAACTTGCATTTTTATTTTCAACAGTCAACGCATGGCTCTTTTCATCCAACCATATTACTGCAACTTCGACATCAGGTGATTTTTTCTCATCATCTGCCGTATTTGGTGGCGCCGACAGGGCAGATACCCTGGTTATAATGTCATCATAACTGGATGCCTGTTTACGGAAGCCATCTAACAGGCTCTTTCCTCTAGCATCAGTCACTATACGAATAATGCCCTCTCTTGTGCTGCTCGGTGCCTTTTGTAAGTTACCTATGGCTGTCTGAATGCGCTCGATATTCTTTCCATCACCACCCCACAGTGAACCCTTCAAACAATTGATGGCATCCGCAACCTCCTGCGACATTAGAGCCTGTTGCACACCATTTAAAAACGTATTGTAAGGCTGATTCATTTCTTCTTTATAATTTACCTTTTTACAGACATATAGCCTCAGCGTTTCTTGTTCTTGTTCTAGCTTCGAAATCGTAGTCTTTATCGTGTTTTTTTGGGTTTTGAGTTGAGTACGATAGTCTCTTTTTATCTGCATGCCTAACTGAGCATCGATATCCGCCGTCTGTTTCTCTAATTTATCTATCTCTACTTTAATAGCCTGATCGCGTTCATCATCCTTCGATGATTTATAACACCAGGAATTGATTCTAAGTGCATCATCGATTGGACCTAACGTCTCTACAATCATGCCTGTCGGTTGACTACCTTCGGGGCTGCAAATAGCATGAACCTTTAACGCGGTGAAACCTAATTCATGCATCTCCTTTGAAAATTCTTTTGCAAATGATGTGCCATTTTCTGTCAAACCTACTTCACAAGAAGCCAAATAAAAATCTGTTAGCTTTGTTTTGTCCTCTCCATATTTTTGTAAAATCATACCAGCCAGATCCTTTGGTGAGTGGTCAGTGACAGAACGACCTGGGCGTATTAGATTTTTTGAACTATGGCCTGCGAATGTAATGTTCCCTACAGATGGAGCAATAGTCCGTACTTCAGTTATATTTTGTGCACTCTTTAGGACGTCATGCAGATCATCACCCATAAGTCTGGTATACAAACTATCGAGATAGGAACCACCATGCAATATAAGACCGTCCATCATAGACTCCCGTAAATAAGACCTTATGATTTCATTGTAGTACAAAAAAAAATGAAATGTTTTAGGGAGCAATTGTCAACGCGCCCTAATATCTGATTTTTTAAAAAGAGGTCTGGTATTATACTGCGCAGCCAAAAAACATCAAAAAAGCGACATACACACCAAATTAGCATACAATTCATGTCATACATCTAATTATATCTGGAGCCATCATGGCTGATTCATACGCAGTTGCTACGCGCGATTTTTCGTCGATAATTGATTTTTTACGTTTTGGTTTTTCACGTGCTCGCTCTGAAACGCTTTATTATGGCCATGGTACGGATAATGCGTGGGACGACATATTAACCTTGGTGTTGGGTAGTTTGTCACTGCCGATTGGTGTGGATCCTTTGTTGCTGCAAGCTCAATTGACCAAAGATGAGAAAGCGTTTCTCTGTCAGCAATTAGAACGACGAATTGTTGCTCGTGTGCCAGTGCCTTATTTAACCCATGAAGCGTATTTTTGTGATTTAGCATTTTATGTTGATGATCGCGTATTGATTCCGCGTTCGCCCATTGCTGAATTAATTAACCAGCAATTTTCGCCTTGGGTTGATGCTGATAAGGTTGAGCGGATATTGGATTTATGCACAGGTGGCGGGTGTATTGCCATTGCGTGTTGTTATGCCTTTCCAGAGGCGCAGGTTGATGCTGTCGATATTTCGTCTGATGCCTTGGCTGTTGCGGAAATTAACCGTCAGCGTCATGAGGTGCAAGATCAATTAACCCTGATTGAATCGGACTGCTTTGAGGCTGTTCCTGTAGTTAAATATGACATTATCGTCAGCAATCCTCCTTATGTTGGAGCAGCTGAAATGCAAACCTTACCCAATGAATACCGCCATGAGCCCGTATTGGCACTGGAAACAGGAAATAATGGCTTGGCCATTGTGGAAAATATTCTTCAACGGGCCCATAATTATTTGACAAAAGAGGGGGTATTGATCGTTGAAGTTGGTAACAGTGAAGCGGCTTTGGTTGAAGCTTATCCCAATGTACCGTTTACGTGGCTTGATTTTGAACACGGTGGGCAGGGTGTATTTTTACTAACGCATCAACAAATTAAGGATTATTTTTGAGCGGAAATACGTTTGGTAAATTATTTGCTGTTACAACCTTTGGCGAGAGTCATGGACCGGCCATGGGTTGTGTGGTCGATGGTTGCCCGCCTGGTTTAATGCTGGACGCGAGTGATATTCAACCGTTTCTGGATAAACGCAAACCGGGGCAGTCTAAATACACCACTCAACGGCGTGAAGAGGATTGCGTGCAAATCTTGTCTGGTGTTTTTGAAGGAAAAACCACGGGCGCACCGATAGCGTTATTAATACAAAACACAGATCAACGCAGTAGTGATTACGAAGATATAAAAGACGTGTTTCGACCAGGGCATGCAGATTTTACCTATCATCATAAGTATGGCCATCGCGATTATCGTGGGGGTGGACGCTCATCTGCACGCGAAACGGTTGCACGAGTGGCTGCTGGTGCGATTGCGCGGTTGTATTTGCACCGCAATTTGAATCTGGAAATCACAGGCTTTCTGCAACAAATGGGCTCCATTGCGGTTACATTTGATGATGCGGCTGAAATCAATAATAACCCATTTTTTTGCCCGAACACCCATCAAGTTCAGGCATTGGCTGATCTGATTGATCAGTTGCGTCGTCAAGGCGATTCAATTGGCGCACGTGTAGGTGTCATGGCAACGGGGGTGCCGATTGGTCTTGGTTCGCCTGTATTTGATAAATTGGATGCCTTGTTGGCATCAGCCATGATGTCTATTAATGCAGTCAAAGGTGTTGAAATCGGCGCAGGATTTTCAGCTGTAACACAATTAGGCAGTAAGGATCGTGACGAGATGTCATCTGCAGGATTTTTAAGTAATCATGCAGGGGGTGTGTTAGGTGGTATTTCCACTGGCCAAACCCTGGAAGTCAGCATGGCATTGAAACCGGCGTCCAGTATCGTGACGCCGGGTAGAAGCATCAACATCCATGGCGAAGAGGTAAGCGTTGTCACGAAAGGCCGCCACGATCCGTGTGTGGGTATTCGTGCAGTGCCGATTGCTGAGGCGATGATGGCGCTGGTGCTGATGGATTTGTATTTGCAGGATAAGGCGCAAAATAAATAAATGGGCGCCGCTCGGATAGTTCACACAGATGGATTCACTTAAATAAAGAGGTTCCAAAATGACAAAAAAATTGAACATAGCCATCGTCGGTGTAACTGGCGCAGTAGGTGATACCCTGGTATCCGTATTGGATGAGCGTAAATTCCCGGTTGCGAAGCTTTATCCCTTAGCCAGTGAACGTTCAGTAGGCAAAACAATACGATTTAATAATAAACAATGGGACATTCAGGAACTAAGCTCATTTGATTTTAGCCAGGTTGATATTGCATTTTTCTCAGCTGGCGGGCCCATTTCAGAACAATACGTGCCTATTGCAACGGCAGCTGGTTGTATCGTGATCGATAATACCTCTTGTTTTCGTTATGACGCTGACGTGCCCTTGGTGGTGCCAGAAGTTAATCCAGAGCGTATTGCGGATTATACTAAACGCAATATTATCGCCAATCCAAATTGCTCAACAATTCAAATGTTGGTGGCGCTCAAACCATTGCATGATGCCGTTGGAATCACGCGTATCAATGTAGCAACGTATCAAGCGGTTTCGGGTACTGGCAAAGAAGCCATTAGTGAATTGATTGCTCAAATGGGTGAGTTGTTAAATGGTCGTCCTGCCAAATCGTCTGTTTATCCCCAACAAATCGCATTTAACGTGTTGCCGCATATTGATGAGTTTCAAGACAACGGTTATACCCGTGAAGAAATGAAAATGGTTTGGGAAACGCAGAAAATATTAGAAGATGACAGCATTATGGTTAATCCTACTGCTGTACGTGTTCCCGTATTGTATGGTCATTCTGAAGCGATTCACGTGGAATTTAAAGCGCCGTTGACTGCAGCGCAGGCACGTAAAATATTGACTAAAGCACCCGGGGTTAACGTCATTGATGATCCAGCGAAATCAAAATACCCAACCCCAATTCAAAACGCCGCAGGGCATGATGACGTGTTTGTTGGCCGTATCAGACAAGATATTTCACATCCTTGTGGATTGAATCTGTGGGTGGTTGCTGACAATATTCGCAAAGGTGCTGCGACCAATGCTGTGCAGATTGCTGAGATTTTGTTGAAAGATTATTTGGGTTGATTTTATACGTCATCCCTCACTGCGTTCGGGATGGCGTTTTTTCATTATGCTATACTGAACATACCGACTTTATAATTGGTTCAACTACTGATGAGCGATAGACGAAGAACGCCAACTGGGTCTATTCTGGTTGATGAAACACGAACCATGGACAGGCAGCGACGCATAGCCGAACAAGATGGCCACCGTCGCCTTGCCAAGGTTCACGCGCGTGAACATAATGAAGAACAGCAGCAGCAACAACAGCCGGCACCTGAAGGCGAAATGCAAAATAATATTTTGCAAAATCCTTGGCTTGATAGCCAGCGATTTGATGGTGTGGATCCCAATTTAAATCCAGAACCGCCATTAAATACCTCAGCGCGACGTGAATACGACAATGAACGGCGTGAGCAGGAAATGGAGAAACAACTACGACTGGGGAATATGCCGAAGTTTTCAACCGCGCCTAAACCACAAGGTCAATTTTAAATGAGCATTGCCAGTGACATTATCAGTTGCCGTGTGCCGGACTTTGAACTTTACCTGCGAGAAGGTGATTCGCTGGATGATATTGATGAGTACGGCTTTACGCCACTGATTGAAACCGCCATTACCCGCCAAGTGCACATTGCTGAACTACTGATTACTCGAGGCGTGGATGTCAATAAACCGGATGTCACTGGCCGTACAGCCTTGCATTGGGCCGTTGATAATGCCGATATGGATTTCGTGCATTTATTACTTAAAAAAGGTGCGGATCCTAATGCATACACCCGCTCTGGTTTATCTGTTCTGGTTTACCCAGTATTGCGTGCTCAGGGCCCTTTAAAAAACATGCTTTATCAATACGGCGCTAAACTGGATTTTGCGCTGGATTTTATTTATGCCAAACTCCTAGGGCATCGATTTGAATTGCAAGGTGATGTGGATATTGTCACCGCTAAAGGTGAATTCATTGAGCTGGATTATGAGGGGTTTATTCTTGAATTCACCGTCGCCATGATCCATGATTCTCTGCGCCGTTTTACCAGTAGTTTTTCCACGCGTCATTTACGCCAATATTTTACTGCTCTGCATGAAGTGATGGATGGGTTTTCTGTTGCCGCTGAGCTATTGTCATTGCAGCATCAAGTCTCATTAACCGATCACCATCGTGCGCGTTTGGCTGAGTTAATGACATCACCCGTGTTGATTTTACCTGCAGCAAGCCGTGGGCATGCAATGTGCTTTGTTCGCTATAAGCATTGGTGGGCTAAAATTGATCGGGGTGAAAACAGTCTCAAAGAGGGGAGTGTTAATATTTATCGTATTACGCGACCTCAAGAATTAACGGTTGGCTTTTTACAGGATTTTTTGTATAAAAAACAAAGCCGGCGTTATTTTCATCAGATGATTAATCAACAGTTAGGCTTGATGCCGGTTTTAACCATGCCTATCAGTCCTCAAATTGCCGGTAATTGTTCTTGGGCGAATGTACAGGCCGTTGTTCCGGTGGCCTATGCAATGCAACAGCTGACCACAATAGAATCGTTTTCATCGGATGAGTCGATGCGTGTTTATGACGAGTGGGTTGAGTGGGATAAAGACCGTGCATTGGATGAGTGCGTGCAACGTTTTTATGTAGCCGATCGCGTACGAAAAGCCAGCTTTGCCGCCATGCTGGCGGCAGTATTGTTTCAAGCATGTGATGAGAGTCAACGCCATCACCTGGAACGGGCAGAAAAAATCTTGGCCATTCTGACGTTGCCTGATTACCATTATATTTTACAGAGTTATTTGGATGTCTATTGCCTTAAGCGCTTAACGCGTAAAGGTAATAATTTGCTAAAGCTATTAGATGATTGCGGTATTAACCCGAATATCGGTGTAAATCCGATCGCAACAGGCTTGAAGAAGAAAAAATAAGGAAGCCGGGTGGACACGTCGTAGCGCTTTGCCCACCTACCTGACGCCCATCTTGCTTACAAAACGGATGTATTTATTCATTTTTTTGGCTAGGGATTGACTTCTGGCGTTGATTCAGTGAGCACTCCCTCACGGTCGTGGCTCGGATGACATAGGAATTTTAGGCGAAAAAAGGGGGAATAAATTTATTCCCCCTTTATATAGAGTGGACACAGCGGTCCACTCTGCATCGATTATAGGCTAGCGATGGAAAGAACTGCCGCCGCCGATCTTAATTTCTTGACTAGAATCTCCTGGTAAGATAGAAGAATCGAACTCTGGTGATTTTTCATCGTCGTCACTACTATCGCTATTGCTATTGCTATTGCTATTGCTAATGCTATAGCGGTTTTGGTTATTGTTGCTGAAGAGCGACTCGCTTTTTTGACCTTTACCATCAAAAAATCCACCTCCAAATTTACGAGCACCTACACCTACTAGTGCTAAACCCGCAACCAATGTAATAGCAGCAGCAGAAGGCAGATACAAAGCTGCTGCACCGACTAAACCAACTAAACTAGTAGCGATTAACATCATGGCTACAGATTTTTGTGAAGGCATGGAAGGCATGGAAGGCATGGAAGGCATGGAAGGCATGGAAGGCATGGAAGGCATGGAAGGCATGGAAGGCATGTAATTTAACAGTGCCCAATTAGCAAGCCAAGATGGGTTATTAGTTGCAGGTCTATTGAATATTGATAGCATAATTTTTCCTTTGTTTAGTTAATAAATCATTTAAATTTTTATCTGGCCGTTTTATTTTCCCTCGGCTTCTATCGCAAACATAATGCCACTCTTTTAGCCATATCGCAAGCATTTCTATCACTATGGTTAAGTTAAAAGCGAATGCTAACCTCAAAAGTCACCTGTTGAGGTTAGCTGGAGCTATATACTAAGCCTTTTCATTTCCCTTCGGCTCTTTACTAACTACGTCCTTTTTGTTCTCTTGATCTGGTTTTATCGGGACAACGCGTCCTCGTTGTGGTCCAGTACTTGGTTTCTTTCGTGCATGGGTAGATGTTGCTGGGCGTTGCTGATTGGCGTGTGTTGTGCCAGTACTTGGATGACGTCTACGATTGACAGGGATCCGTTTCTCATTCATTTGAGATTTTGATCGGTTTGCTTGTTCAGACTGAGGTTTGGCTCTGTATTCTTGTGTTCTGGACGTGTCAGCGGGGTTTTTAGTTCCAGTGATGGTTTTCCATAACCGTTCAAAGAAGCCCGATCCTTTTTGTTTCAGTGGCTGTTGGCTGTCATAGGCTTTTACGGCGGGTTCGATAATTTTTGCCGTTTGTTGCTCAGGTCGCACAATGTCCAGATCAGGTTGCTGAATCAACGAATAACTGGGTTTTTTGTTTTTACCGACATTGTCTTCTTTAAGACGGCTGATGGTATATTGTGGTGATTGCAAGTATGGGTTAGCAATGACGACAACATGTACAGCGTGGCGTTTCTCAATATTGAAGATGAAATCACGTTTTTCGTTCATGATGAAGGTAGCCATGTCGACCGGAAGTTGCACGTGTACTTCAGCTGTTTTGTCTTTCAACGCTTCTTCTTCAATCAAACGAATAATGGATAGACCATTGGATTGAATATTACGTACCGTACCCCGACCTTCGCAGCGTGGGCATACTTCTTGCGCTGATTCACCGAGCGACAAACGCAAGCGCTGACGTGACATTTCAAGTAAACCAAAGCGTGAAATGCGACCTACTTGAATGCGAGCTCGATCCGCTTTTAAAGCCTCTTTAAGACGATTCTCAACATCACGCTGATTTTTGCTGGCACCCATGTCAATAAAGTCAATCACTACCAGGCCACCCAAATCACGCAGGCGTAATTGTCTGGCGATTTCGTCTGCGGCTTCAAGGTTAGTGTTTAATGCAGTCGCTTCAATGTCAGCGCCGCTTGTGGCTTTTGCGGAGTTGATATCGATAGATACCAGGGCTTCAGTCCGGTCAATGACCAGCGCACCACCAGAAGGCAGTAATACTTCGCGTTGGTATGCGGTTTCAATCTGGCTTTCAATTTGATAAAAATTAAACAACGGGATTGTATTGTTGTACAGCTTAAGATTAGGTAGAAAATCAGGTTTTACCTGCTCAATGTATTGCCTGGCTTTGACATAAGAAATTTGGTCATCAATGATGATTTCACCAATGGATTTGCGCAGATTATCTCGAATAGAGCGAATAATAACATCGCCTTCCTGATGAATCAGGCAGGGAGCCAGCTGTGTTGTATAGGCATGTTTAATGGCTTGCCATTGATTGACCAACATATCCAAATCAGCTTGCAACTCATCCTGGCTCTTGCCAACGCCGGCAGTACGGATGATTAACCCCATGTCTTCGTTTAGTTCCAGGGCATTGAGGGTTTCTTTTAATTCATCACGATCGTCGCCTTCAATACGACGAGATATTCCGCCAGAACGCGGGCTGTTTGGCATTAAAACAAGGTAGCAACCGGCTAAGG
>CAMDBQ010000013.1 GCA_945889365.1 Legionella genomosp. 1
TTGCTATTTCGACGAGGCGCGTTTCTTTTACGGTAATTTCCAGCCATCACATACTCTCAGGAGCGGAGACACCCAATAATTGCATGCCATTAGCCAACACTTGACGCACAGCTTTTAACAAGCATAACCGCGCACATCGCAGCGATTCCTGCTCACACAAAAGCGGTACAGCATTGTAATAGCTATGCAAACCCGTTGCCAATTCACGTAAATAATAAGCAATTTGATGCGGATCACAGGTTCTAGACGCAGCTTCAATCAGATCCGGATAACGATCAAGCAATGAAATCAAGGCCAGCTCTTGCGGCTCTGTTAGCAGCGCAAGTGCATCCATACCCATCTGTTGATTCCAACTCAAACCACGCTCATCCAATTGCCTGAGCACACTACAAATTCGTGCATGAGCATATTGGATATAATACACCGGATTATCACTGGACTCTGATTTTGCCAGATCCAGATCAAATTCCATATGTTGTTCAGGCTTGCGCGTTACATAGAAAAAGCGTGCGGCATCTCGGCCTACTTCTTCTCGCAATTCACGCAACGTCACAAATGACCCACTACGAGTAGACATTTGAGCGCGCTCGCCTTGACGGAACAACGTCGCAAATTGTACCAATAATACATCCAGTGCATTATCGTCATGACCTAAAGCATGAACAGCCGCTTTCACCCGTGTGACATAACCATGGTGATCGGCACCAAAAATATCTATTACTCGATCAAAGCCGCGATCGTATTTATTCCAGTGATAAGCTACATCCGATGCAAAATAGGTGGTTTGTCCATTAGCCCGCACCAAAACCCTGTCTTTCTCATCACCAAACGCGGTGGCACGGAACCATAATGCGCCCGCTTGTTCAAACGTATGTCCCGCATCTTTCAAGGCTTGAATGCCTTTTTGGATTGAACCGTCATTAAACAAAGATTGCTCAGAGAACCAGCAATCATATTCAACGCCGAACTCCGCCAAATCATTTTTAATATCCGCTAATACCGAATTCAGAGCTTGCTGATGAAATATTGCAAAGCCAGATGGACCTAGCAATCGAATGGCACATTGAATCAGTGCATCAATATACAGCTCTTTATCCCCGCCTTGCGGTTCATCTGCAGGCAACCCTTCACTAACCACGAACCATGGATGCACATATTCACGGCCGTATGTAACAGACAATTCATCAGCCAGCGTCTGAACATAATCACCTTTATAGGCATTCGTGGGGAACACAATAGGCTCACCGACCACAGCCAAATAACGCATCCACAGACTAACCGCCAGAATATTCATTTGTCGGCCAGCGTCATTCACATAATATTCACGGCTAACTTCAAAGCCTGCTGCGACCAATAGATTAGCCAAGGTCGCACCAAATGCAGCACTCCGACCATGACCAACATGTAAGGGGCCCGTAGGGTTAGCGGAAACATATTCCACTAAAACACGTTTGCCTTGTCCAAAATTACAGCGACCAAATGCCGCTCCTTCATTTAAAGCTGTAGTAATCACCTGAGCACGTTCAGTAGCGCGCATAAAAAAGTTAATAAACCCAGGCCCCGCAATGTCTACCCGCTCAAGCAAGGGATGAGCCGCGATTGCAGGCACCAATAACTCGGCAATTTTTCGTGGAGCCATCCCGCAAGGCTTCGCCAATACCAATGCAACATTGGTAGCAAAATCCCCATGACTTGAATCTTGTGTGCGCTCAACTTTAAAATCGACAACGAGATCGTTCGGAATCGTTCCCGATTGCGTCATAACTTGCAAAACCTGATGTATTAATTGCTCAACTGTTCGTTTCATGGCTCTTTTTCATTCGTCAAAATTACAACTATTATGCGCTTTTTCACGCCAGTTGCAATAGGGTTAAATGTTTTACAATTAGGTTGGTATTGAGTTCCACCACACAAGGCAGTACAGTGATCCCTTTCATGACCACATGCTCGGAATAACCATGCGATATCTCGCTCTAGTTTGCTTTTTATTTATCAGCATTAACGCAACGGCGAATCCATTGGATGATAACGCCCCTAATTTTAATATTAAACAAGCAAACCAGACCTTTGATCGAATCAACTTGCAATTGTCAACGCAAAATCTAAACCAGGATAACTTGAATACGGCCATTGATACGCTCAGTGGGCTGACTGAACAGGCAGGCCAATGCGAGAGTGATGCTCAAAAAAGATTAACCAGCCTCGAGGTATTGATACAACAAAGCTTAAATGCTGCTGATAAAAATACGACTGGCGCGGATCTAATCTACTTAGGTAATGAGAAAAAAAAAATGGCCAGCCAGCTATCTCAATGCCGATTATTTTCAATACGTGCTAAAGAAGCGATTGATGCCTATAAAACCGCGATCGCGCAATTAACACAAGCCGAAACACTTGCGCGCGGCATGCCGTTATGGACAATAATAAATCAACTGGTCGATTCCACTCCTCAAGATGCTTTTGGCGCTTTATCACAAATTCAGGTACCCGAGACGTTTAAATCCCCCATGTTATGGCTAGTGCTCGGTTGCACGGCCTTGCTTATATCTACCTTTCTCATGTTCAGAGTGCGGAAAAGCCGCTTCGCCCACTATTATTTGCGCATTAAAACATTACGATTCAGTCATATCTTGCTGCTTGCGGCTAGCCTGATTTCGGGTGGTGTGTTTATTTATTTATTTATGTTGCGTCAGGATCTCACTATCCCGAATCTTCTCCTGGATTTATCTCAGCTAATATTTTTCTACTTATCGGTAATTGTACTCGCTGTATTTGTCTTTAAATTGAAGCGTGTCAGAGCACTATTCTGTTCATATAAGGCTGATTGCAATTTTATTCGCTCGGGACTTCTGTGTTTTCTAAGTTTTTATGCGTTATCAGCCATTGGGCAGCAGCTGGCGAGCACGCTCTCTATCAATGACTTATTACTACAATTAAGTCACGCTCTGTTTATCCTTGCGATGCTCACAGCTGGAATTTATTTTGTTTACTACTTCTGTGTTACACACCGCCATTTTCATTTTATTAAACACCATAAACGTCTAATCAGACGACTGGGGCTGGCACTGATTCTGGCCTGCGCTGTGATTACCATTCTAGGGTACGATGCCTTAGTGATACGCTTAACCTCATCCGGATTAACCACGTTTGTAATTATTTTTCTGACGTTTCTAATCGGCCATGGCATCAATAAAATCTATTTTATATCCAGTCATGAAGGGAAAATAAAAACCAAACTAATCAGATATTTTGGATATAAAGATGATCAAACGTTTACAGAGTTTTTGATACTTAAAACCACAGCACAAATTATTATTATCGCGCTCAGCATATTTTTAATCGTCCGCACTTGGGGCTTTGCCACCTATTATCTGGAAAGTGCCTATACTCAGCTTTTATATGGTATTCATATTGCCGACACCACCCTTTATCCGACCCGAATTGTACTAGGCGTAGTGGTTTATTGCTTGCTGTATTTATTGTTTCGCGGCATTTCCACCGCCATTAGCCGAAATGAACAATTTGAAAATGAAGAAGAGACACAAGTGGCTATTGCCTCCATTTTAACCTACCTTGGATTTACTTTAGCCTTGATCAGCGCGCTGTTAGTCGCTGGATTTAATTTTACAGGACTGGCTATTGTCGCAGGTGCTTTGTCCGTTGGTATTGGTCTTGGGTTACAAAGTATCGTCAATAATTTTGTCTCCGGATTAATCTTATTAATTGAAAAACCCATCAAACCCGGTGATCGTATCAGTATTGATGGCGTTGAAGGTTTCGTGAAAAAAATCCGTCTGCGATCAACACACATCATCACCCCGGCTCATGAAGATATCATTGTACCGAACTCCGATTTAATTACTCATCGAGTAACCAATTACGTTTACAGTAACAAACAATTGTCCATCACTTGTGACATCAACGCACCCTTAGGCAGTGATACCAAACACCTACGCGATCTCTTGTTACAAGCTGCGAACAACCATGAGGATGTGATTAAAACAGGGCGTAACAAACCCTATGTATTATTTCGCTCCTTTGGCGAAAAAGCCCTCACTTTTCAATTATGCTGTTTGATCAAAGACGTTAATAACAAACTGGTGGTCCAGAGCGATTTGAATTTTGAAATTGATGAATTATTACGTGAGCACAAGATATGACAATATCTTCCGTGCATGCATGCTAATAAAGAATGGGTGGGCGCAGTGATATCTATCGCGGCAGGTATTGTGCATCAGCAACTCAACAAGAACCTTTTTTTATAAAATGATATTGTAATTATCCAATTTTGTGCTATTAATAAATTATACCGTTTCTTGGAGAGCATCATGAGTAACCGCGTGTTTGCAGAACGTTTAAATAAAGCGTTGGATGACATAGGTGTTCCAGCTAAAACTAACGAGCGAGTGGACGTTTTATCCAAGCTTATCAACGTTCCTAAATTTAAAGCGGACGGCCTGTTAAACGGCACGATACCGCTTGATGCACACTTATTTGAAATATTGACCCAAGAACTTGAGATCACGGAAGACTGGCTGATGGGTCGGAGCAAATGAGGATTCGTCAGACCTCAGTTTTGCTGCTATGATCGATTTTTTCTATATAAATCATATCCTGTGCTTACTCAATCATGTGAAACGCTGACTGGAATCGGTCCAACATTAGCCGCAAAGCTCACTCAATGCGGTATACATACCCTGCAGGATTTATTATTCCACCTGCCCTTTCGCTATCAAGACAGAACCCGAATCACACCCATTCAAGATCTGCGGGCCAATGACTGGTGCGTTATCGTCGGCAGAGTATGTAAAACGGAAATCAAGCAGGGCAAGCGCAACATGCTTTATTGTTATGTAGAAGACAAAACCGGCATCTTGACCTTGCGGTTTTTCAATTATAATAAACAACAAGTCAGACAACTCAATGAAAGCATACTGATTCGTGCGTTTGGAGAAGTACGCGAATTTGCCAATAACCTGGGAATTATCCACCCCGAATATCAATTACTCGACGACAATGGCGACTGCCCTGTTGAAGAAACGCTGACACCCATCTATTCCACAACACAAGGGTTAAGCCAAACCCGCTTGCGACAATTGATCAAACGCGCGATCACACATTGCCAAGCTGAACTGGATCAGCTGGAGTGGATGAATCATGACCAATTGCATCGCCATTGTTTTCAATCCATACCCATCGCCATCCAGGAACTCCACAACCCACCACCTGATATCTCATTGCATACTTTGGAAAATGGCGCACATCCCGCATTAAAACGCCTCGCATTTGATGAACTTCTGGCACAGCGATTAAGCATGCAATTCGCACGTGAACAGCGCGCAACGCTAATCGCGCCGTCACTGGCCTCAACCCATACATTACTTGAGCAATTTTTAGCAATTCTGCCATTCGCATTAACCAACGCACAACAACGCGTATACGGCGAAATCAAACACGATTTAATGCAAGAAAAACCCATGCTGCGTTTGGTTCAGGGTGACGTTGGCTCAGGGAAAACCGTGATTGCAGCCCTTGCTGCTGTACAAGCGATCGCCAATGGCTACCAAGTCGCCTTCATGGCACCTACAGATATATTAAGCCATCAACATGCGCAAACCCTATTAAAATGGCTCACCCCACTAGGTATTCGAGTCGAGCGACTCAGTGGAAAAATGAATGCCAAGATGCGGCGCGAAACCTTAGCCGTTCTGGCGGATAATCAATGCCAGCTTGTGGTAGGCACGCACGCCCTTTTTCAAGAAAGCGTCACGTTTGCTAAACTAGGTCTAGTCATCATTGACGAACAACATCGGTTTGGGGTTGAACAACGCTTATTATTACAACAAAAAGGCCAACAAGACCAATCCATCCCTCATCAACTGCTGATGACCGCCACCCCTATTCCAAGAACATTGGCAATGACGCAATTTGCCCACCTGGATCTATCCAGTATTGATGAACTCCCCCCAGGCCGCACGCCCATTACCACCGCAGTTTTGAATCAAGATAAACGCGAATCCATCATCGAGCGTTTGCAAGCCGCCATTGTCAGTGGTCGTCAAGCTTATTGGGTTTGTACCCTGATTGATGAATCAGAAAAATTACAATGCATCGCCGCCACCGTCAGCGCCGAACAACTGCAAGCACAATTACCCATGATACGCGTAGGGTTGGTGCACGGCCGAATGAAAGCTGCAGAAAAAGACGCCGTCATGGCTGACTTCAAGCGTGGAGACATCCAGGTTCTGGTTGCCACCACAGTCATTGAAGTAGGCGTCGATGTCGCCAATGCGAGCCTCATGATTGTTGAAAACGCCGAACGCTTAGGTCTGTCACAACTGCATCAATTACGCGGACGAGTTGGTCGTGGCAGTGCACAATCCCATTGCCTGCTCTTATACCAGTCTCCCCTTTCAAGACAAAGCAATGAACGTCTGCGTGTAATGCGCGAAACCTGTGATGGCTTTATCATTGCCGAAAAAGACCTGCAATTACGAGGTGCCGGCGAAGTGTTAGGTACACGACAAACCGGCTATCGCGAATTCACAATAGCCGAATTGCCCCGCGATCAAGCCTTACTGCCTTTTTTAACCGACATTGTAAAACAATTATTACGAGACGAACCCGCAACTGCACGAAAAATTGCACAACGGTGGCTGGGTGATTTTGAGCAGTTTTTACAGGGTTAGGATCAATAATTTTTTCAAGTCAAGACTGTTTTTTTATATTTTATTTAGATAAGATATGCAGGTGCTTTTTCTATGCACCCCCTCACTTTGAATTGTGCATAACTTTTTAACTTTATAGTTGGCCAGATCGCTTGACAAGACATCGATCCATCATAACAAATTGAAAAATATATTTTTTTAGCTTTTTAGCCCACAGTTACAAGATCAGAATGATCCACAAAACCTGTGGGTAAGTCTGTGTATAGGATGTTAAGCCCATTAAAAAAAGGTAAATTATGCGCCATCTTAAACGTTATAGTGAAGCTAAAAAGGTCACGCTGATTGGAGCGTTGATTAATACATTGCTTGGCGTTATTAAACTAATCGGCGGCGCTGCATTTCATTCTCATGCCTTGATTGCTGATGGCGCCCATTCTTTTGCTGATCTGTTTACCGATATAATGGTTCTTTTTGCATCCAAATATGGCAGCCAAGATGCCGATGCATCACACCCTTACGGACACCAACGCATTGAAACAGCGGCTACTTTTATCTTAGCGCTACTACTCATCCTCGCAGGCGTGGGCATTGCATGGGACTCCATTGATGAAATCATTAATAAAAAGGAAACGACCCCAAGTTTTCTGGCACTACCCATTGCAGTGATATCCATTTTGGCCAACGAGGCACTGTTTCACTATACACGCCGCGTAGGCAACCGCATTCACTCGAATCTAATTATAGCCAATGCCTGGCATCACCGCTCGGATGCAGCTGCGTCAGGGGTCGTTTTAATCGGGTTAATCGGCAGTTTGATGGGATGGGTATGGTTTGATGGTCTGGCGGCAATTATCGTAGGTTGCATGATTATTCAAATGGGCTTGAGTTATGGATGGAATAGCGTAAAAGAGTTGGTCGATACATCCGTTGATGTGCAAGTATTGACGGAAATTGAGCGCATTATCAAAAGTATATATGGCGTGCGAAAAATTCATCAATTACGTACCCGCATGATGGGCGGAGATATCTACATTGACGTCCACATCATGGTGTCGCCCATTATTTCCGTCTCCGAAGGGCACTTTATCGCGCAACATGTCCATCTCGCACTGGTTGACCAGATTGAACGGGTAAAAGATGTGACGGTCCATGTTGACCCGGAGGACGATGAAACGTGTGAACCATCATTTCATTTGCCTAATCGCCAAGTACTTGAATTGGAATGTCTCGAAAAATGGCGTACTGACTTCCCCGGCATTCAACACTGGGTATTGCATTATTTGGATGGCAACCTCTCCATTGACTTGATTTACGACCAAATACTTGACAAAGTGCCGGAATTACAACAACGAATTGGTAAGGATTTAGCCAAACAATCCAACATTACCACCATTCGTTTATTGAGCCATACGGCAACGCTTGTTATACTGCGCACAAATACACACTAAGGATTACAACATATGGCCACAGCCTCGTTAAAACTATTTTTTGCGCTAAGCATTCTGGCTGTAATCCTTCTGGCAGGCTGGTATCCATTTAAAAGGCGCCTAAGTGGCGAGGAGCACTTTGATTTTCCTATTGGTGAAACATTAGCCACGGGCGTGTTTCTCGGTGCTGCGATGCTTCATATGCTGCCTGAGTCAAATGCCATGTTTAATACCATGGGCTATCATTACCCATTTGCCTACCTTATTACCGGCGGTATTTTTCTTCTATTTTTATGGCTTGAACACATTGGCAAAGAACTGTATCACCACAACGATGCAGCCCATCCCGCTTTTGCCATCTTCGCCTGGTTAATGCTGTCTATCCATTCACTGGTGCTCGGAACAGCGTTAGGACTTAGCCATGAATATGGTTTGGTTATCATGCTGTTTTTGGCGATTATCACCCATAAATGGGCAGAAAGTTTCGCCATTTCGATGCAATTGAATAAAAGTACATTAACCGCAAAAAACAGTGCTATATTTTTTCTGATTTTTGCAGCAATGACACCGTTAGGTATTTTTATAGGCTGGTATTTTGGTCGTGGTGTAGAAACCAATTCACTAATTGATCCTATTTTAATTGCCGTATCGGCAGGAACCTTCCTTTATCTTGGCACCTTGCATGGTCTTGAGCGCTGCGTCATGGTTGAGCGCTGCTGTAATTTACGTGATTTCAGTTTTGTAATTATTGGCTTTTTGTTGATGGCGTCAGTGGCGTCATACGTTTAACCCCTTTGAGGTAGACGTCCGGTTGAAATGTAACTACTCGGGCAAGAGCACGCTCTACACTACCGCCCACTCATATTGGACTTTGGACAAGTAAGATCTGGGGTTACGTGCCCGCGCCCGTGAGCGTGCCCTTGCCCGATCAATCTTGCCTTACCGCATAATTTCAATGTATTTGACAGCAGCCAATCTTTCAGCCCAATTTTGTGCAACACTCAGCCATCGTAACGTGCGACCAGGGTGATTTATTAACAACATTTCTTTTATCAAGCAGTCATTTTTTCTTCAAGAACCCTGTTTTTTCCTTTTTTAACGATGGCATGGCGTAATCGTTTTATCTGTATATCACCCAATTGTCGACCGGGTGCTATTTTTCGGGGTTTGGGTGGTTTAGCTGGTGTACCAATCGCTGATCAGCTCTAACGAGCAGGAACATCAATATCATTAAATATAGCCGAAGGATCGGGTGAATTCTCTGTAAATGAAAAAAGCAGGTTCTATCGAATGGCAAAACGATCAGCAACAGAAAGTGCTGCAATCCTTGACGTAGCTAAACGACTGAACATCATACATGAAGCCGATTATCGATCAGGTAGAGATTTACTTATTCGAATTGTGAGCATGCTGACTAAAATGGCGCAAAGGACAAACTGATCGGGCAAGGGCACGCTCACGGGCGCGGGCACGTAACCCCAGATCTTACTTGTCCAAAGTCCAAGAGATCAACTGGGAAGACCGGCGCCTAAGTGATATAAATTGACCGGCGTGGTTTACATTCAGTCATTAAGTCTGTATACTACGATTTAATCGCCATTTTCCCATTAACTCACCCGAGGTTCTTGTTATGCCATCTGATGATAGTCTTGCTACTTATCTAGTTAAAAATTCCGTTGCTACTGCTGTAGCTTGCTTTTTTTCTCCCGCTAGTGCAGCGGCTGCTGGTGGTGTAATGAACGTGGTGGGCGCAAATGCCATTGGGTTTGTGTTGGCTTCGTTAACCATCATTCCTCCCCTTTTAATAGCCGCTACAGCGTTTTGTATGTCCTCTGTATTTATGAATGGAAACCACATACTCTCAGCTATTTTGGCTATTGCACTGGCCGCTGAATGGGTACTTTACCTGCTATTGGCCGCACACATCGGTGCCGCGATTCTTGGTGTTGCAGCCAGCCCAGTATTTACTTGTGGTTTGATTAGTAATATTGTGTTGGTTTGTGGCGAAGTGATTGCCGGCGCGGCTACCCGGTTGTGTGATTCGCTTAGTCCTCGCTGCAGTCATGATGATTCACCATTAGGTTATTTCCGTTAATCGAGTAGCTTAACTTGGTGCCATTAGACTATGCCGTATTTTAACTACCAAATAGCCTGTAATTTCTTTAATGAAGCGGCATGCGGCATAATCATTCTTTCGCCTTGACCTTCCCATAAAGTAATTGACATCACACTCACGCCAACCAATCTGGCAAAATCACGTTGAGTTAATTGAAGCCGGGTACGTTTTGCTAAAATAGCTTGGCCAGTCAAGCGTTCTGGAAAATTAGTGGATTGATGGTGTAATCCGACGTGTGTTGCTTCTACTATCGGTTCTTCAGTTGTTCCGAAATCAAACAAGTCTGTAAATGCTGCGTCTTCAAGTCGTTTTCTTCTACCCTGTTTGGTTGAAGTAACCTCAAGCACAGCCTGGTTCACATCAATCAGTTCCTCAAAATTAACGCCGCGTAATTTAAACAACTGCGCAGGATCCGCATCCAGGCGAGACCCCACGCCATATAATGCTGCAGCAACGTGTTTACACATCGTCGCCCAATCAGGACAATCGCAGTGCAGTGTTAAATCATGCGGCAACGGAAACAGCCCCCCTTCTGGATGGCACACCACATCCATGACGCCGGTCGATAATTTACCAGACAATAAATCAAGCAGCGAACTGATTTTACCCATGCACGTGTTTTTGATGACATGCCATTTTTCACACACCAAGGGTTTAATCGAGATAGTAATATTATAAATCGAACTGCCTGAGACCATGGCCTTGACTTGTCCTTCATTGATTTCAAGATGACAAACAGAGCCATTGCGCACATAGGTTCGACCGCGAGGTAATCGGTTATCATGATCACAAAACGATTCCATGTGGTCACACCATGCTTTACCCCAGAACGTACGCGCAATCGTGCGGCCTTGAATTTCGATGGGTTGTATCGCTTGGCCTTTCTTTTTTAATTTTTCCATTTTACTAGCTGCCTGAGCTCGTCGTTTGGCAACAGGAACATAGGGTGCCCACCTCATGCTGATATCTCCTCATTCATCATTTGATTCATGCCCAAGCGAACTAAATCCAGTAATTGCTTATCATTCATTAAATAGACGCAAATGATAACGAATGTATAAATAAAAATCAAAGCAGATTTTTAACGACTCATTTCAACAGAGGGTCATGAGCGATTGGATGGCCTGCTTGATGGCTGGATTGTCTTCACCCAGCACATGCGCAATGGCATACAATGGATACGAGTGGACACGTTCATGCATGGAATAATTTTGGGCTGAAAATCGTATTCCATATGAACTATTTTGATGTTTTTCAAGAAAATAATGTAGACTTTTAAGCGTTGTCCCCAAACCTGCTTTTACCTCAACGGGAATAATCTCGCCTCGAAGAGGAATAAGATAATCAATTTCAGCGACATGCGCACTGGATTCTTTGTGCCAATAATATAACGTATTTTTTTGATATGGCCTTCCATAAGCCAGCATTTCTTGTCCAACAAATGCTTCGATCAATGCGCATTTGTTAATAAATTCTTTTTTAGGATTTAAAAACCAGCCGGCTAAATCAAGATCAAGCGCTGCTTGTGCAAGTCCTACATCCAGAAAAATCACTCGATAATCCTGTTCATCAAGCTGTGATCGCAAGGGTATTCCCTGACCTGTTGTATAAAATACTTGGTGCGCAATACCCGCCGTCACGAGAAGCTCTAACGCTGGGGCAAGCTCTCGTTTACGATAATCACCCTCAACATTGCTGTATTTGAATTTTTTACCCAACTGCAAAGGTATTTGATCAAAGAGTAACTCAACGTATTTAATGTGAAGCTTGCGTGCATACTTGCCAAAATCTTGACGATACGTGTTCAACAATGTGAGATGTATTTTTGAACAATTAAGGGCGTTCTTTTTTTCGACCCATTCTTGAACGGAATGTGGCATACCGCCTAAGGCAAGATACTCCCCAAGTAGACTTAACAATTTATCATGCACGGACGTACTCATGCCGTGCTCAACAACATGGTTCATGATTTCATCGACAATTAACGCATCACCAGATGCAACCAAATACTCCATAAATGACACGGGATGCATATAGAGCGACTCAACACGCCCAACGGGAATACCCGTTTGCTCGATTGCAAAATCCAATAGCGATCCTGCAGCAATAACATGTAACTCTGGTAACATTTCATAAAAATACCGCAAGGCTGTGATTGCTTTTGGTACCAATTGAATTTCATCTAAAAATAATAGCGTTTTTCCAGGAATAATGGCCTTGCGTGCGATGAGTGAGAGCTCACGTAAGATTCTGTCGGGATCAAGGTTTTTCTCAAAGATGTCGTGTGTATCAGTCCATAATTCAAAATTAATTTCAACAAAATCAGGATAGGTTGCACCTAATTTACGGACCGCATAGGTTTTACCAACCTGCCGAGCACCACGCAGTAAAAGCGCTTTACGTTGAGGATCGTGTTTCCACTGCAGTAAAAAATGGTCAATTATACGCTTCATTTTTTGTGTTTTTGGTTGAAAACCATAGGTTATTTTAGATGTTTTTGGTTGGAAATGCAATTTTCATGAAACATGTTGTAACCGTTCAGCCCCCCTGTAATGTCTCTCTTTAATTTTTCCATTTTACTAGCTGCTTGAGCTCGTCTTTTTACAACAGGAACATAGGGTGCCCACCTCATGCTGATATCTCCTCATTCATCATTTGATTCATGTCCAGGCGAACTAAATCCAGTAATTGCTTATCATTCATTTCAGTCAACAGCGATTCTCCACTCACTTGCAACACATCCGATGCCAACGATACTTTTTCTGTAATGAGCTGGTCAATTTTTTCCTCAATAGTCCCCTTGCATATCATTTTATGCACCAGGACATTACGCTTTTGCCCAATACGGAAAGCGCGATCCGTGGCTTGATTTTCAACGGCAGGATTCCACCACCGGTCAAAATGAATCACGTGGCTCGCGGCGGTTAAATTAAGTCCTGTGCCCCCCGCTTTCAGGGACAACACAAAAAACGGCGGGCCCTGTTCATCTTGAAATTGATCAACCCGTTGTTTGCGTTTTGCTATAGGTGTTCCCCCGTGCAATACCAGACCCGATGCGCCAAACCGTTGTTCCAAAAAGGCTGCAATCGGTACCGTCATTTCTCGGTATTGGGTGAAAATCAACACCTTTTCTTGCCTTGTCGCAATTTCATCACATAAATAAGCCAGGCGCTCAAACTTCCCGCTTCTGCTTTCATGATAATCTTTATCCCCCAGCAATTGCCCCGGATGATTACAGATTTGTTTAAAGCGCGTTAAATAAGCCAACACCAAGCCTTTACGCTGAATCCCCTCTTGCGTGGATTCCAATGCACGTGTCATATCATGGACGGCCTGCGTATAAAGCTTAAGCTGTTCTTTAGTTAAGGAACACCATGCCTTCATTTCAGTTTTATCCGGCAAATCGGAAATAATCGACTTGTCTGTTTTTAATCGACGCAAGAGATAGGGTTGCACCAATTGACGTAATGGCGCATAGGATGCTTTTTCATTACGTTCAATCGACTTGATAAATTGTTTAAAACGGGTGCTTGTCCCTAATAGTCCAGGGCAAATAAAATCATATAAAGACCATAAGTCCCCCAAGCGATTTTCGATTGGTGTCCCCGTTAATGCTATTTTGGCATGCCCTTTTAAAGTCTTCGTCAACCTGGTTTGTTCTGATGCAGGATTTTTAATCGCCTGCGCTTCATCCAGGATGACCAAATGCCAACACGTTTCTATTAACCAGGGTTGTCGCTGTAACATGCCATAGGTGGTTACCACCAAATCCCACCCACCTAACGTGTACGCAGCATTTGCAGCAATGCCTTCCAGATCACCACGATTCACTTCCGAGCTATGGAGAAATAGAGCATTTAGTGAAGGTGCGAAGCGTTGAATTTCTGATTTCCAATTGCCTAGCAGAGATGCGGGCAAAACAAGCAGGCTTGGTTTATTCAGATTCTTTTTCTTTTGAATCAGCAGCAGCGCGATCACTTGAATCGTTTTCCCAAGACCCATGTCATCCGCAAGGCATGCGCCTAAACCTAATTCAGTTAATAAATCCAGCCAGTTCACACCCACTGCCTGATAAGGTCTTAGCGTCGCTTTCAATTCAGAACCCATCTGTTTTGTTTGAATGGTTTCAGGATGTCGAATGTTTTCCAACACGACACGTAATTCAGCGCATGCCTCGATTGATGACCACTCATGCAGCGCCTCCGAGGACTCTGTATCCGTCAAATCACGACTAACACCGGCTAATAACCGCATTCCTTCAATAAAGGACAGCCCATCCCCTGCTTTCTTCTGTACGGCTTGCCAATGGTCCAATGCCTGCTGCAATTTTTCCCGATCAATTTCAACATATTGACCGCGCAGCATGATCAAGCCGGTTTCGGAGTTATAAATGGCATCCAGTTCCTCACGGCTCAGCGGCTCGCCATCGATTGCAATCGTTACATCAAAATTTAATAACGAGGCAGCCGATAAAAACGTATTCTTTTTCCCGCCAATGTTGACTTGCACCCGCGGTTTTAAACGCTTCTGCCACCAATTGGGGCATTTCACAACCAGGCCTGCGGCTTCCAGTTGCGGAATGGATTGAAGCAATTGATACGCTTCTCCAGGCGTCCAGGCCATGGGGTGATAAATATCATGACTATCCAGCACATCACGAACCCAATCGCAATGCAGAGCCGCTTCATGAATAGGTTTCAACAGGTTATACAACGCCAGTTTATTCGTATTACCTGCGTATTCCTGCAAGGCGTGGCGAAGCGGTTTGTGTTGCACTTCGCGCGAAGCGGTGAGACTGGCAGCATACGTCGCAATAAAGGCAAATGGATAATCTTGATCTTGCTTATTCTCAGCCAAATGAAAACACACCCGCCCTACCTGTTGCCATGCAGGCAGGTGGTTTTTTAGGAATCCTGCAACGCCGTCTGGCTGGACAGCAATCTGCTCACGACACCAGCCATCAAACGATGACCACATTGATGCTAATATAGCGGTTGTCGCATATTCACTGCCTGGTACCGGTGGTATTTTTAAAAGCCATTCTTGAAGCAGCGTTTCATTTGGTGGAGCAATAGTGTCGATCGTTTGATGTGCATTAGATGCATGATGGCAAAGTTGGTCGACATACATGGCGATATAATTTCGCCAGTATTTCATCGACAGAGACCACGTGTCATCCATTTTTGAAGTCAACAATTGCAGCAAGCCCTGTTCCTGAGATTGCAAAAAAGCCTGGACAACAGGTGTCTGATGAACATCTGCTTGTGTGTTCTCGACGTCCAGGTGCGAGGCAATATGCAACGATCCGGATGGTGCCAGGATTAACCTGGCAATTGATTTGATTTCATCTGCCACAATGTACAACTGTATTAAAACCGTATGAAGACGCACAGTATAGCAAAGTAATCATGCTTTAACGACTGGGTCGCCCAGTCATGATTTCATTTGACCGTGAGCCGTCACCACGAACCCCTTGATTTTTCAAATCAATTACCTCAAGATGAACCAGGAATAGCACCCCCA
>CAMDBQ010000014.1 GCA_945889365.1 Legionella genomosp. 1
GATAATTTAACGGCATTCCCCCCCAACGACGTTGCCTTAATCAATGGCATAGGTAATCAAGTAGGACGGCAACAGTTATTTGAAAAATTTAAGGCCCAAGGCTATTATTTCCCAGTCTTGATTCACCCTCATGCTTGCATCGATCCAACGGTTACATTGGATGAAGGTGCGCAGGTTATGGCAGGGGCAGTGATCCAGATAGATACCTGTATAGGCAAAAATGTGATTATTAATACGCGAGCTAGCGTTGATCACGATTGTATCATTGAGGATCACGTACACATTGGTCCAGGGGCTATATTGTGCGGGCATGTGCATGCAAAAAAAGGCGCATTCATTGCTAGTGGAGCTATCGTCATCATTGGAATTGAGCTGGGTGAACATGCGATTGCTGGGGCGGGAGCATCTATTGTGCGCAATGTTGAACCTGGGCAGGTTATTTTGCCCGCAGCGATTCGTAAGTATCATGGAGAAGCAGTATGAAACATTGGCAAACCTTACTCATCCGTCCTGAGACCACTATGGAAGCTGCGATCGAGGTTCTGGATCGTGGTGCGCAACGTATTGTGCTGGTGGTTGATACAGAATTGCGTTTATTAGGGACGGTGACAGATGGTGACATACGCTGCGCATTGATCAAACGCATGCCGATGGATCTGCCTGTACAGCAGATCATGTGCGAAACACCGAAAACAGCGCATGTTGATTGGAGTAAGGAACTGATTCTCGCAACCATGGAGAAATATCAGCTATTACAGATCCCCATTGTGGATACCCATAATCAAATCGTCGGTTTAGAAACCTTGCATGACATATTAAAAAAACGGCACCGTGATAACCCGGTGTTTTTAATAGCCGGTGGTCTAGGCACGCGCTTGCATCCTTTAACACAAGATTGTCCTAAACCCTTGCTAAAAGTAGGTGAGAAACCTATTTTAGAGCTTATTTTAGAGCGTTTTATTGATGCAGGCTTTCACCGCTTTTTTATTTCAACACATTACATGCCCGAAATGATTAACGCCCATTTTGGCGATGGCAGTCGATGGGGTGTTACGATTCGTTATGTTCATGAAGAGCATCCCTTAGGCACCGCCGGTGCGTTGGGATTGTTACCACACGACGAGATTGATTTGCCTTTATTCATGATGAATGGCGATTTGCTCACCTCATTAGATTTTCAAAATTTACTGGATTTTCATCATGAACAAGATGCCCTTGCGACTGTTTGCGTCCGAGAATATGAGCACCGTGTACCTTTTGGCGTGATGAGCTTCGAGGGTCATCGCATCACAGGAATCGTTGAAAAGCCAGTACATCGTTCATTTATTAATGCCGGGATTTATTTGCTATCTCCTGAGTTTACTCGCAGCGTCAAGCCTGGCGTGCGTGTTGATATGCCTGACTTGCTTCAGCGCCATATCAATCAAGGAAGCGCTGTTAACATGTTCCCCATTCATGAATATTGGTTGGATATCGGGCGAATGGATGATTTCAAACAAGCCCAGGAAGACGTGACGTTTTTATGATTAATCAAAAAAAAGTATTGGCTATTATCCCGGCTAGGGGCGGAAGCAAAGGTTTGCCAGGTAAAAATATCCGCCCTTTGCAGGGGGTGCCTTTAGTCGCATGGCCGATAAAAGCGGCGTTAAATTCACGCTACATCGATAGCGTTATCGTTACAACCGATGATGCTAATATCGCCAAAATAGCTCAAGAGTATGGTGCGGACGTTCCTTTTATGCGGCCGGCACATTTAGCCATCGATACCTCGCCTTCATCCGAGGCGGTGATCCATGCCCTTGATTTTTGTACAGAGCGTGATGGCGCATACGATTATATTGTTTTATTGGAGCCAACATCGCCGTTAACCGAATCAACGGATATTGATCGTGCGCTAGAAATGCTGATTGAACAAGAGGGTTGGGCCATTGTCGGGGCAAGCAAAGTGGGGTCATCACACCCTGTATATTGCGCAACAATTGGGACGGATCAATTTTTAAAACCGTTTAATCGCGACAGTTTTGAAAAACCAATTAGACGACAGGATGTGGACGATCTGTATTTTTTTGAAGGGTCACTTTATATCTCTGACGTGAATAAATACCGCGAAACAGCAACGTTCTATCATGAGCGAACACTGCCTTATGTTGTGCCGGCCTGGAAATCCTTGGAAATTGATACCTTGCTGGATTTTCTGATGATTGAGGCAGTGCTTAATAATAATGATATACTGCGAACCACAAACTGATGTTACCGGATCATTGAACATGAACTTCAAACAACGCTTACTAAACGTCATCCCTGGCGGCGCGCACACCTATTCCCGCGGCCATGATCAATACCCAGAAAATGCTCCGCAAATCATGACGCGAGGCAAGGGCGCTTATACTTATGATGATCAAAATAAAGAATACCTGGATTACGGCATGGCTTTGCGTGCAGTCAATATTGGCTATGCTGAGGACGAAATCGATCTGGCGGCCTTTGAACAAATTAAAAATGGCAATAACTTGACCCGCGCCTCAATGATTGAATTGCAAGCCGCTGAATTACTGGTTGATTTAATCGACAGCATCGACATGGTCAAATTCACCAAAAATGGCTCAACCGCCGTATCAGCTGCCGTAAAATTAGCTAGAGCCTACACAGGACGCACCTTGATAGCACGCTGCGCGGAGCAACCTTTTTTCTCCTACGACGACTGGTTTATTGCATCCACCCCGATAACCCGCGGCATTCCTAATAACATTATCGAACAAACCAGGCTGTTTGGTTACAACAACATGGCCTCATTGGAACAACTGATCGCTGAATATCCCGATCAATTTGCCTGTGTTGTTTTAGAGCCTAGCGCAGTAGAACACCCCGCACCCTCATTAACTCATCCTGGGGAAACGTATTTGCATGACGTCCAACGCTTATGCAAAAAGCATGGCATTGTATTTATCCTGGATGAAATGATCACGGGTTTTCGTTGGGATCTAAAAGGCGCACAACATTATTACAACATCCAAGCTGATTTATGCACCTTCGGGAAAGCCATAGCGAATGGATTTTCTGTTGCCGCGGTTGCTGGCAAGCGTGAAATCATGGAGTTGGGTTCAATTGAATTTGCAGGACGTGAGCGTTTATTTTTACTTTCCACCACTCACGGCGCAGAAATGTCAGGACTCGGTGCGTTTGTAAAAACAATGGAATTGCTGCAACGAGATCAGGTTGTGAATCACATTTGGACCTACGGACAACAACTCATTGATTTAATTAACACCAAAGCGGCCAAAGCAGGCCTTTCCGAATTCTTCAAAGCTGGCGGTGTTGCCTGTTCACCATGGTATGCGACGCTGGACCAAACTGGCACGGCATCGCTAGCCTTGCGAACGCTGTTTTCACAAGAAATGATTAAGCAGGGCGTGTTAATGCCCTGGCTTGCCATATGCCATCGGCATGGCGAGATTGAGCTGGAAAAAACATCCATCGCATTGGAAAAAGCATTGGATGTTTACGCACAAGCCATTGAACAAGGTTCAACAAACGGCTTGTTACAAGGTGATATTATTAAACCGGTATTCAGACGTTTTAACTAAAATACGGTCGCGGCTCGGATAACAAACGTGATGACCAAAATCAAAGGCATAATGTATGAACACACTTTTAAACAATAAAGTCATCCTGGTGACCGGCGGCGCAGGTCTTCTCGGTACAGAATTTATAAAAGCAATTGCGTCCAGCGGTGGCATTGCCATCATTGCCGATGTGAATGATACAGCCGGTCTTGATTTAAAAGAAAAAACAGCAAAATCTGAGTACATCAATTTGGATATTACTAACAAACAATCCATTGTGCAGGCGATTGAATCGGTTTCAAACCAATACGGCAAAATCGATGCGCTGGTGAATAATGCTTATCCCCGCAACAATCACTATGGCCGATCATTAATGGACGTAGAATACAGCGACTTTTGTGACAATCTGAATTTGAATTTAGGCGGCTATTTTTTAACCTCACAACAGTTCGCCAGCTACTTCCTGCGACAAGGACACGGCAATATTATTAACATGGCCTCCATCTACGGTGTTGTCGCACCTAAATTTGAAATTTATGACAATACCCAGATGACCATGCCAGTAGAATACGCCGTGGTTAAATCAGGACTGATCCACCTCACCAAATATTTTGCGAAATTTTTTAAGGGCAAAAACATCCGGATTAATTCATTAAGCCCCGGAGGCATTATGGACGCTCAGCCCGAAGCGTTTCTTGAGGCGTATCGCGAGGTATGCTTAAACCAAGGGATGCTGGATAAAACTGATTTAGTCGGCTCCTTGCTTTATTTGCTTTCAGACCTGTCTCGATGCGTTAATGGCCAAAATTTAATAGTCGATGATGGATTTACTCTTTAACTCAGGTGTTTTATGACCACAAAATTAAAACGATGCTCCAATTGCTTACTGCCAGAAACGTATGAAACCATTGAATTCGATAACAATGGCATGTGCAATATTTGTAACTCCGCCAAAATAAAAAACGAGCAAATTGACTGGACTGCACGAAAAAAACTGCTGGATCAATTGATTGAAAAATACCGTGGAAAGGGCGATTACGATTGTATCATTCCATTTAGTGGCGGCAAGGACAGCACGTTTCAGCTGTTATATCTGATGAAAGAATACAATATCAAACCACTGGTCGTTCGATTCAACCATGGTTTCATGCGCCAGGTTATTGCTGACAACAATCAACGCACGTTTAAAAAACTCGGTGTTGACGTCATTGATTTCACACCCAATTGGCAAATCGTCAAAAAATTAATGCTCGAATCGTTTATCCGAAAAACAGATTTCTGCTGGCACTGCCATACCGGGATTTATTCATACCCCATGCAAATTGCCATTAAATACAATGTACCCTTGATTTTCTGGGGCGAACCCCAGGCTGAATTAACGGCCTATTACGATTACCTGAATGACGAAATTGAATACGAAGACGAAAAGAAATTCAATATGATCCGAAATTTAGGCATATCAGCCGACGACATGTACGGCATGATCAACAAACCAGACGATCCCATCGATCGCCGTGATTTAAACCCCTTCACATACCCACCGCTGCGTGACTTAAAGAAACTCGGTTATGCCTCTGTCTGTCTGGGCAGCTTTATCCCGTGGGATTATGAAGCCAATACGCGCTGGATCAAAAAAGAACTGGGCTGGCAATCAGACGAGCTTGAAGGCGTACCAAACGAGGTGAATACAACCGGTGAAAAGATCGAGTGTTTCCTCCAAGGGACTCGCGATTACATAAAATACATCAAACGCGGCTATAGCCGAATTACGCAAATCAATTCCATCAAGTTGAGAAACGGTAAGACCACCAAAGAAGAAGCTGAAAAATGGAATGCCATTGAAGGGCACAAACCTGAGTCATTAGACGTATTTTTAAGTTATGTCGGGCTCACAGAAGATGAATTCAATACCATAGTCAAACCCATGGCCATACCACCCTATGAACATGACTTTGAAAATAACCCCAAAGCAAAACCGGTTTGGGATACCATACAATGGTATAGAGAAGGCGAAAAGACGAATGTAAAGTAGGGGCACGCGGCGCGCGCCCTTCCCTCAAACATCGTGATCTCTGCAACAAGGGGCTGTGTGGCATTTGACTACATACCCCGCAATGTATACACTAACAATATATACATTATCTGGAGTTATTCTCATGAAAATGGCCAAAGTATTTAAATCAGGTAATTCACAAGCGGTGAGACTTCCCAAGGAATTTCAATTCCATAGTAAAGAAGTTGAGATTTTCCGACGAGGCGACAATATTATTCTTCATGAAAAACCGGCTAATTTAAAACACGCATTTGAATTATTAGGCAGCATGCCTGCAGACTTTTTCTCCAATGGACGGCAAGACCTACCTCCACAAGAAAGGGATTTCTTTTAATGACATTACGTTATTTATTAGATACCAATATATGCATTTATATTGCCAAACAAAGGCCGCTGAGCGTCTTACAACGATTTGAGCATTTAGAAGTGGGTGCTGTGGCCATGTCAATTGTGACCTATGGGGAACTGTTGTATGGCGCTGAAAAAAGCCAACATAGAAAACAATCCATGGAAAAGCTTGAAGAATTAGCCACCTTAATCCCTCCGTTGCCATTATCTATTGAGGTTGGTAAGCATTATGCTCAAATTCGAGCAGGCTTGGAAAAGCAGGGCCGACCCATTGGAAATAATGACCTATGGATTTCAGCACACGCATTGGCATTAAATACAATGTTAGTCACAAATAATTTAAAAGAATTTTCCAGAGTTGAAAATTTGAACGTTGAAAACTGGATTTAAAATGAATCAAAAAATCGGCATACTAGATTACGGCATGGGAAACATAAACTCAGTGCATAATGCACTTATGCATTTGGGCTACGATCCAGAAATCGTCAACGACTCCCAATCCATCCAATCCTGCTCGCATCTCATTATCCCAGGCGTTGGCTCGTATTCAAAAGCCATGGCAAACATCACTGAGCGCGGGTTAAATCTGGATATTATTGAACACACACAAGCTGGCAAGCCACTCCTGGGCATTTGCTTAGGCATGCAAATACTGTCTGATGATGGAGAAGAGGGCGAGCTTGCTAAGGGTTTAGGTTTTATTAAAGGCCGCGTGCTGCCATTGGATGTCGCGCCACTTCCCGTGCCCCATGTTGGCTGGAATTCACTGACGTTTAATTTTGATCATCCTATCTGTCGGAATGTAAAAAAACACGTAGACTTTTACTTTGTGCATTCTTATTTTTTCAATGCCGAAGACCCACAAAACGTACTCGCACAAACAGAGTATGGTCAACAATTCCCAGCCATTGTTGTCAATAAAAACGTAGTTGGCATCCAATTTCACCCTGAAAAAAGTCAGGATAATGGTTTATTACTCATTGAAAATTTCTGCGAATGGGATGGCACATGTTAAAAAAACGAATCATTCCCTTATTGCTGTTAAGTAAAGCCCGCATGGTTAAGGGCAAGCAATTTACACAATTCCGTGACACCGGCGATGCTGTATCAGCCGCGAGAATCTACAATGCACAAAATGCAGATGAATTGATTTTTTTGGACATTGATGCCAATCGTGATGGCAGCTCATTCGACGTACTGGAAGAAACCGTCAAACGCGTTGCAGCAGAATGCTTTATGCCGTTGACTGTTGGGGGTGGCATTGATTCAGTCGATAAAATACGCCGATTACTGCTTGCAGGAGCGGATAAAGTAGCCATCACAACGGCAGCGCACACCGATCCCGATTTAATTAATGCAGCCGCCAGTTTATTCGGACGCCAATGCCTTGTGGTTGGACTGGATATAAAACAGCAGCATCTATATACGCATTGCGGCGTCCAACAATCCATCAACTCATTACAAGATGTTGTACAAGACATGACTGCACGTGGAGCCGGCGAATTCCTGATTAACTCAATTGATAACGATGGCATGATGGCAGGTTACGATTTGGAGCGGGTTAACGAAGTAAGGCGCCACACAGACCGCCCCCTTATCATAGCAGGTGGTGCCGGAACGTTCATGCATCTGGTTGACGCATTCAAACAAACCAGCGTCGACGCCGTTGCCTGCGCCAGTTTATTCCATTTCGGCGATAACAACCCCATCCGTGCGCGGTCGTATTTATTAAACCAAAATATACCGATGAAGCTAACTAAATGAAACTATCCATTGAAAAATCAGCGCTAATGACATACTTGGCAAAGCAATTATCACTGTTCTATCCAGATGATGCTGACGTGAAAGAAGGCCTGACCCAAATCATGCCCACAGTGATCGAGCGTATGGATCATTGTTTCTCTCACATCCATAAAAAATATTATCAAGAGCAAGGCCAAGCCGTATTCAATCACTTGAATTCAGATCATTACGCGATGTTTCTGTATGTAGTATCCAATCAAGCCTGGCGCCAAGGGTATATTCCCATCGCCGAAAAAGCCTTTTTACTCAACAAAGCCCTGCACGGTATCGATGCGTTTTATGCCATTACCTTGCCCGATGTATTTCTATTTGTGCACCCGGTTGGCACGGTTTTAGGCAATGCATCATACGCTGATTGTTTAGTGGTGTATCAAAACGTTACCGTAGGATCAGACAAAGATGGCATTTATCCCACGTTCGGCAAATCAACTGTTTTATACTCCAAAAGCTCAGTGATTGGTCGGTGTAAGATTGGCAATAACGTCTCAATTGCAGCGCATTCATTTGTAAGAAATATGGATGTGCCGGATGATTCGGTAGTGGTTGGGTTATATCCAGAAAATAAAATAAAGAAAAATAATCAAATTAATAAACGGGATTTTTTTATGTAGGGTCTGTAGGTAGGGCTAAAACACGTGTGCTTGAAATTAACACAAAAGATTGATTCGTGATGCGCAACAGGCTATAATAAGTTATGATCAAATCATTTAAACATAAAGGCTTAAAACTTTTTTTTGAAGAGGGCGTTTGCTCCGGCATTCAAGCCAAGCATCGAAGCAAGCTTAGATTGCAGCTGACAGCGCTACATACCGCACAGTGTATCGAAGACATGGATCTACCGGGATATAAGTTACACCCGCTGAAAGGGCAGCGAAAGGAGGGTTGGTCTATCACTGTGAATGGTAACTGGCGAATGACATTTATTTTTGATGACGGTGACGCTTACATCGTTAATTATGAGGATTATCACTAATGACCATGCAGAATCCACCTCACCCAGGGGAGTTTATCAACGCGACTTATATCGAACCACTGCACATTAGTCTTCGAGCCGCAGCAGTAAAACTGGATGTTTCTCCGTCAACTTTTTCAAGGCTAATTAAGGGCGATGCCGATGTATCCCCTGTGATGGCACTGAAACTGTGTAAAGCTTTTGGACGATCGCCCGAAAGTTGGATGATGATGCAGGCTGAGCATGAGTTATGGAAGGCCAGAAAAAAAGTAAATCTTGATCGAGTGACGGTTATCTACTCGGCCTTAGAGATGGTTCAAACGCAATGAACAGACAAGTCATGTTCAATGGTCATGTTTGAGAGCAGTCATCGACGAATAAGTTGATCTATGATGCATAGTTTATCGACTAGTGGTGATGAGGCACTGAAGGCAATAACCCATTAATCAGACACAGCACACTAATTTAACCCAGGCTTAACCATGTATCAATTCAATCTCCTACACTACCAAAACCTTGACACATCAGGGCTTGAAAAAAAATTCACGAAGATCTGTGGTCTCCTGGAGCAGGGCGATTTTAAAACATCGGATGTAAAAAAACTATCCAACAACGGGTATTTCAGGGCAAAACTGGATGACACAAACAGGCTGTTATTTAAACCCGTTAAATATGAAAATAAAACACATCTATTACTACTGGAAGTCATTAAAAATCACGACTATAACAAGTCTCGATTTTTACGCGGTGCTGACATTCAGGAAATACACATCAATCACCCAGATGAGCTCATTCCATTAGAACAGGATACACTTCGTTTTTTAGGCCATGGAAAAAAGAAAGTCCACTTCCTTAATCGGTTTATGATGTTTGATGAAATTCAAGATCAAATTTTCAACTACGGCTTACCTCTGATCTTAATTGGCTCCGCTGGCAGTGGAAAAACATCGCTGACCCTCGAAAAAATGAAAACCATGACAGGCGATGTGCTCTATGTCACGCTTTCTCCATACCTGACTCATAATGCACGTCAACTGTATTATACGAATCATTACCAGAATGAAGACCAGGCCATTGATTTTTTATCCTTCGAGGAATTAATAGAAACCATTGCTATTCCTGAAGGGGAGGAAATTTCAATGACTGCCTTCCTGAATTGGTATAATCGGCAGAAAAAATCCAGCGCATTAATGGATGGACGAAAAATTTATGAAGAGTTCAGAGGGGTTCTTGCAGGCAGCACGCCAGATGAACCCTACCTTTCAAAAGATCATTATTTAAACTTGGGCATTAGAAAATCAATTTATTCCGACACGGAACGTGAGGAGGTATATCACCTCTTCCAGGGGTATGTCGCCTGGCTCAAAGAGGGAACGTATTTTGATACCAATATTTTATCCTATTATTACAAAGAGAAAGCCGTCCCACGGTATGATGCGGTCATTATTGATGAAGTTCAGGATTTCACCAACAGCCAGTTATCACTGGTTCTCGCTTTATTAAAATCACCCCGCCAATTTTTTATGTGTGGTGATGCAAACCAGATTGTTCACCCGAACTTTTTTTCATGGTCGGGATTAAAGCAGCTATTTTATGAAGAGGATGCGTTAGCAGCGGTTGATATCACGAAAATACTGACGAGAAACTACCGTAATACGCAAGAAGTGACGGAGCTTGCAAATCGGGTATTAAAAATAAAAAACGCGCGCTTTGGATCCATTGACAAAGAAAGTCATTATCTTATTGAAAGCCAGTCCACACATACGGGCGATGTAGCATGCATTAAATCAACCCCTGAAAAAATAATGGAAATTAATGCAAAAATTCGTCGTTCGATCAACGTGGCTATTATCGTGTTAACTGATCGGCAAAAAGCAGAGGCACGACAATTATTTGATACGCCACTGGTATTTTCTGTCCAGGAAGCAAAAGGTCTGGAATATGAAAACGTCATTCTGTATCATTTTCTTGATGGGGAAAAGAAATTTTTAGACATTGCTGACGGTCTGGATCAAGATGCATTAAATCAAGCGTTCAAATACGGTCGGGCAAAAAGCAAATCTGATAAATCAATGGAAGTGTATAAGTTCTACATCAATTCGCTTTATGTAGCCATTACGCGCGCCATAAAAAGCGTGTATTTAGTAGAAAAAAACCCGTCTCACCCGCTGCTGTCATTGCTGGATATCAATGAAATCAATCAGTCGATGGGCATGGATATTAAAGAGTCTTCTCTGGAAGAATGGCAACAAGAAGCCAGTCGCTTGGCACAACAGGGTAAATCAGAGCAAGCCGCAGCCATTACAGAGACCATACTCAAACAAAAAACACCGCCATGGCCTGTCATGGATCAATCCGCTTATGCTCATCTAAGAGATCAGTTTGTTTGTGGTGAGAGCGGTAGCAAAAAAGAAGCCATGGATTTATTTGAAATGGCAATGCTACTTAACGACAATGAAGCCATTGGCGAACTTAAACACCAGGGCTTTAAAGCAGCACAACATGTCAAGAAATCATACCCCGTCATGTATGAAAAACATTTCCAAAAGTATGCCATTAAAAATACGCAACCAGTCCACAAAGACATTCAGCTCTATGGAATAGATCACCGCACTGCCATGAATTTTACGCCACTCATGTCGGCTGTGTATACGGGGAATGTAGGCTTAATCCATGAGATATTAAACATAGGCCCTTCATTGGAGGCCAAAGACTCGCTATCAAGAAACGCATTGCAAATTGCCATTTATCAGTCAATCCGGGCGACAAAAAATCAGGCAACAACATTGGCGGCGATTTACTCCCAAATTGGCATGGACAGTATTTCACTGGATATTGATGGACACCTTGTTAAAATTGATGCGAGCCGCGCTGAATACCTGCTGTTTAATTTGGTGTTAACATTTTATCCGGAAATGCTATACGATTCGGATCTCAATGGGCTTTATCTAGGGTTTACCGCGAAACAATTGTTTGAGTTGGTTCAGAAATTACCTGATGCGATATGGCCTGACTTTAGAAAAAAACAAACGTACCTGAGTGGCTTGTTAAGCCGCAATGAAGTCAACAGCCTCTATGTGCCCAACAGAAAGCTATTTGTACGCATTAGTCGAGGATATTACGAGATTAACCCTGATTTAAAAGTTAAAACGTCGTCAGGCTGGGAACCCATCCAGCTGACACCTTTTCATATGATTGATATTGGATCATAAAAACCTGACGATCACTGGATATAACATTAAGGCGGATTAACTTATGACAAAATTAGTGCATTTCGACTGGGCAATAAAAAACCTGTTAAGAAACAAGGCGAACTTTGATATTTTAGAAGGATTTTTGTCCGAATTGTTGCAAACAAAAGTCACAATAGAGGCGTTGCTCGAATCGGAAAGCAATAAAAACAGCAAAGACGATCGGTCTAATCGGGTTGATTTGCTTGTTTTGACGGAAGCACAGGGACACGTGATTATTGAAGTGCAGGCCTCGATGGAGTGGGACTATTTAAGCCGAATTTTATATGGTGTATCTAAAGCCGTAACGGAATATATACAGGCGGGGCAGGCGTATCGAAATGTTCGCAAAATTATTTCCGTGAGCATTGTCTTTTTTGATTTAGGCCGTGGAGAAGATTATGTCTACCACGGGACGACAGAGTTTCGCGGTACGCATCAGCATGATATCTTGCAGTTAGGCGAAAATGAACAAAAAGCCTATGGTCCTGAAAAAACACCATCTGACATATTTCCAGAGTATTATTTGATTAAGGTTAACCAGTTTAACGAACGGATTAAAGATAAGTTTGATGAATGGGTGTATTTTTTAAAAACCGAAACAATTCAACCTACATTTAGTGCGCAGGGAATCAGAAGTGCCGCCAAAAAACTGGACATACTGTCATTAACGGAAGAAGAACGAAAAGCCTATGAGCGTTATGAAGAAAACACTCATTATGAAGCTAGCATGCATGAATCCCATTATGGTCGCGGGAAATTAGAAGGCAAAGCTGAAACATTAATACAGATTATTAAACGTAAATTTAATAAGTCGCTGTCTAAAGAAGATGAAATCTACTTTGTTGCCAAAATACAGCAATCCAGTGCTGAACAATTGACGCGATGGGTTGATGATGTATTGGATGTAGTGACCCTGGAGGATTTATTTAAAATGCTCGGATGACGATTGTTCAGTCGGTGAAATTAACCCGATCCTTCTCAACCACCAAAGGCCGGTTCAATATCTGGCACTGACGTAGGTCGCGCAAAGGAGCAAGGCGACGTGCCCGACAAGATGATTAGCCAAACTGTGAAAACGGAATGGCCCACAACCCCTCTCCAAATGACAGGCTCTGTTCACCATCGTAAAGCACTATGCCACTCAACCAATCGTTGCCAGCTAATGTCGCCAGTTTTCTTAATCCATGAAAATCATGATTAAAGATAGTGCTGCTTGCTTTCACTTCAATGCCGATAATTTTTCGCTCGGGATTTTCAAGTATAAAATCCACTTCTGTTTGATCTTTGTCGCGGTAATGAAAAATATCCCATGGTTCAAACGTAATGGACATGGCTTTTAACAACTCGCCATACACCCATGTTTCCAATAACGCCCCAGCGATTGAACGATCGTTTTCAATCCGTGCTAGTGTAATACGATTAAGGCTAGCCAGAAGGCCGCTATCTAGAAAATGGAGCTTAGGTGTTTTAATTAGTCGACTCAGTGTATTGCGGTGCCACGGGCGTAACCGTTTTATTAAAAATAAATTTTCCAATAAACCAACATACTTTTGTGTCGTTTTGGTATCAAGATTTAATTGACCGCCAATTTGGGTGAAATTAGTCAGTTTACCGGAATGTTGAGCGAGTACGTCTAATAGATGAGGCATTTCTACTAATTTATCAATGGCAGCAATGTCTTTCACATCGCGTTCCATGATGGACTTAATATAGGCTCTTGCCCAAGCGCTACGTCTATGAGCATCTTCCCGTACTAGCATTTCGGGATAACCACCGATGAGTGCATGCGAAATACAATCAAATTTGTCAGGTGTTGTTGATTGGCGTGGCCAAGTTTGCGCTTGAGCATGCATTAAAAAATGACTGTCTCGTTGTTCAATTTCTGCGATCGAGAGCGGTAGCAATGTGAGCACTTCCATGCGACCTGCTAAGCTATCCCCCATTTGTGGAAGCGCTAACAGGTTGGCTGAACCTGTTAGTAAGAAACGCCCTGGTTTTCTGTTTTGATCAACAGATAATTTAATAGCGCGCAGCAATCCAGGCGCACGCTGAACTTCATCGATGACGCCATTTTCAATGCGGCTAACAAAGCCTATTGGATCCTGAAGGACTGCGTTCAATATATTATCATCATCTAGCGTATAGTAGGGCATAGAGGGGTCATATTGCCGTGCTAACGTTGTTTTCCCGGCTTGTCGAGGCCCATTAATAAGCACAACCGGTGTATCCTTCATTGCAACGGCAAGGTGTTTTGTCAGTTCTCTTGGATAGTTTTTTTTCATGGACTTCAGGTATTTGTAGTGAAATAGCAGTGTACAATAACGCCGTCTAAAATGGAATCGTCTGTCGTCCATTATGGAATTTAATCCCGTCTATTATGGAAAGTAAATGCTGGCGTTCATAGCGCCCGAAGTCCACCACCTTTAAAACCCTACGTCACCATGGAGGCGATTGTTCAGCCTCAAAAATTAACCCGCTCCTTCTCAACCACCAAAGGCCGGTTCAAAACTTGAGTCTGCAAATTACCAACATACTCCCCCAGCAATCCCAAAAAGAACAACTGAACTGAAGCAAAAAAGAACAATCCCATCAACAACGGTGCTGTACCAAACGCAAAGCTATTCCAGAACAGTAATTTCAAAATCAAATACAGAAACGCCATCATCAAACTCAACGCCGATAAAGAAAATCCTGCAAACACAGCCATTCGCAATGGAACTTTTGAGTGGCTGGTAATACCCAGCATGGCAATATCATACAGCGTATAAAAATTGTTCTTGGTGATCCCGCGTGTGCGTTGTGGCTGATTAAACTCAACTTCAGCCACATCAAATCCCAGCTCACAAACCAACCCTCTAAGATAAGGATAGGGATCATTGAGTCCTTTCATAATCTCAATCACGCTTTTATCATACAAACCAAAACCGGTGAAATTAGTAATTAACTTGATGTTCGAAATTCGATTGACCATTTTGTAATATGCTTTTCGAATCATGAAAAACAGCTTGGATTCTTCACTGGTCGTCTTCACACCCGCTACGATTTTAAATCCAGCCTCCCACTGCTTAATAAATTCAGGCAGCAACTCAGGAGGGTCTTGCAAATCTGACGCCATTAAAATGACCGCATCCCCTGTGGCTTGCATCAAACCATAGTAAGGCGAACGAATATGACCAAAATTACGAGCATTAACGATCAACCGAACCCGCTCATCCTT
>CAMDBQ010000015.1 GCA_945889365.1 Legionella genomosp. 1
ATGAGTCGCATGATCATGATTCACCGAGAAAACAAGACAACATTGAGGCCCCCGCAGAACTGAATGCACGTGCATGCATTTCGCGCCCCACACCTTTCGCGCGCAAAGAAAACGCAACATCTGCTTTACCCAGGCAACTTACAACCCGTTCCGGCCATTCAATACAACATACCGCATCTTCTGAAAAATAATCTCGAAAACCAATATAGTCTAATTCAGATTCATCATGTACACGGTACAGGTCAAAGTGGTGAATTTGCAAGTGATGGGTCTGGTAACTTTCAACTAGCGAAAATGTTGGGCTTTTAATTGCCGATGTTACGCCTAAACTACGCAACATGGCACGAATCAGCGTGGTTTTGCCTGCGCCAATATCGCCGCTGAAGGCAATAACCAACGGCGAGACCAGGCATGCGGCAAGACGTGCCGCAACTGTTTCGCTGGCACCTTCAGTAGGTAAATCAATCGTGTCAATCATCACTTTTTTTATCAGGCTTCACCAACGTTAATGCAGGCCGCTTACGCCCCGTCGTGGTTGGTCGCGTTGATGCAGGCGGCTTGGTTGGCAAGTTATCATACTCTTCACCAAACTCCATGCCGCGGCCATTTTCTTTTGCATAAATGGCCAATACTGCAGAAGGATTAACAAAAATTTGTGTGACCTGACCTGAAAAACGAGCGGTAAACACAATTCTGTCATTTTCAATGTGCAACCCACGGCAAGCCGTGGGTGAGACATTTAGGACGATACGTCCACCACTGACGTGCTCTTGAGGCACTTCCACGTCAGGGGCTTCTGCATTCACCAAGAGGTAAGGCGTCAAATCATTATCCACAATCCAATCGTAAAGCGCTCGGATAAAATAAGGCTTATTAGAAGTCATGCTCATGATTACGCTGCCCTTAGCTGCCTCTCAGCATCGGTTAAACTGACCTGAAATGCTTCGCGCTTGAATACACGCTGCATATAGGCATGCAAACCTTTGGCTTGTACTGGAATCTCAATGCCCATGCAAGGCAGACGCCATAATAAAGGAGCCAAAGCACAATCCAGCAATGAAAATTCATCGCTCAAGAAATACAATTTATCAGCAAACACGGGCTCAAGTCCAATCAAGCTTTCAAGAAGCAATGTTCGTGCTGCATCAGCATCGGTATTGGATTGAATACGTTGTAACAAACAATACCAATCTTGCTCAATGCGGTGCATCATTTTACGTGTTTCAGCACGCGCCACGGGGTATACAGGCAGTAACGGGGGATGAGGGAAACGCTCGTCCAGATATTCCATAATGATACGGGCTTCATATAAAACCAAATCGCGATCGATTAATGTAGGCACGGTTCCATAAGGATTAACTGCCAGCAAATCGGCAGGCACTTCAGTACTTTTAACCGCCATAATCTCAACATTAACGCCTTTCTCTGCTAATACAATTCGAGCTTGATGACTATAAATGTCATCATTATCCGAATACAAAGACATAATTGTACGCTTTGCAACAATAGCCATTAACACACTCCTCGTCATTCTGTGTAGGTCAGTATTTTACCACATTTTAATGCGTCGTGCTGAAAAAAGATCATTTTGAGTGAAATCTTATTGAATATCTCGCCAATACAATCGCTTCAACTGATAAATTAATAAGCCTAAAACAGCTAGAAAGGCCATCACTACAAGGCCTATTCGATATCGAACCAACCGCTCAGGCTCTGCCACATAAACCAAAAAAGAAATGACATCATGCAGATCACCCTCTAAATTAATCTGCCCTTTCAACGGATACAACACATTAGGCATAGCGACATCAGGTACCAACGTGTTATTGGCCCCAAACGGTCGGCTGTGATCCGGGTAAAACCCGGTTAAATAACTGAACAACCACACAGGGCCTCGTTCACGCGCCGTCAAGGACAAATCAGGCGGCATCCGGCCAAACCATTGACGCGCATCGGGTTCAGGCAGGCTAACCATCACGGGATTCGGACGCAAATAGCGTAAAGAATGACAACCCGAACAATAATTCATGAAAAACACAGCACCTCGTTGTACAGACAGGTTATCCGAGCCGCGACCGTTAGGGAGTGTTTCAACATCTACAGCACTCCCTAACGGTCGTGGCTCGGATAACCCTATCGAAACGACGGAGACCAGAAAAACAGCCCATATCAATCGTTTCATTACGACACCCGCTCCGGCACTGGCTGACATGACTCACACCGCGTGTAAAACGGCATCAGTAAAAAATAAGCAAAATAGACAACCATACTCGCACGGGCCAGATAAAGTCTGAGCGGCGTAACATCTATCGTTCCTAAATAGCCTAGAATCAAAAAACCACTCACCCATGCCCCCAAGGCAATTTTAGAATAAACACCCTTATACCGCATCGCACGTACCGGGCTTTTATCCAGCCAAGGCATGAACATTAAAACCAACAATGCACTAACCATAATCAAAACACCCCATGACTTATCGGGTATCGCGCGCAACATGGCATAAAAAGGCGCCATATACCAAATCGGCGTAAGGTGATCGGGCGTAGACAATGGATTGGCCGGCGTAAAATTAGCAGGCTCCAGAAAATACCCGCCCATATCAGGCACAAAAAATACCACCGCAAAAAAAATCAATAAAAACACCATCACGCCGACCAAATCTTTCAGCACATAATAAGGATGAAACGGGATCCCATCCAATGGTTTGCCCTGCTCATCCAGGTGTTGTTTGATATCAATGCCTTGAGGATTATTTGAGCCCACTTTATGTAAAGAGACCACATGCAAAAAAACCAAAAACATCACCAGCAATGGCACACCAATGACGTGCAATGAAAAAAAGCGTTGCAAGGTTGCATTGCCCACACTGTAATCGCCCCGTAACCACATCACCAGTGTATCGCCTATGTAAGGAATGACACTGCAAAGCGAGGTAATCACCTGAGCCCCCCAGTAAGACAGTTGCCCCCAAGGCAGCAAATAGCCAAAAAAAGCTTCCGCCATGAGTAAAATAAACAAGGCCATTCCAAGCAGCCAAACCAACTCACGTGGTCTTTGATAAGACCCATACAGTAAGCCACGAAAAACATGCGCATACAAGACGATAAAAAAGGCTGAAGCCCCGGTTGAATGCATATACCGGAACAACCAACCATAATTAACATCTCGCATGATGTATTGAATTGAATTAAATGCCTCAGCAATGGTAGGCGTATAAAACATGGTTAACCAAAAACCACTGACTAATTGGATAAGTAATACCAGCAGTGCCAGTGCACCGAAGTAGTAATAAAAATTCAGGTTTTTAGGAACATAATATTCGCTAAGCCAGGCTTTCCAGGTACTGATTAGAGGAAACCGTGCATCGAGCCAGGAGACTAACTGCTTCATGCTGATGCCTCCTCACCAATGGCTATCATATGCTCACCAATAAACCGATAAGGAGGTACTTGCATGTTGATCGGCGCAGGCATGGACTTAAACACCCTGCCAGACAAATCAAAGCGCGAGCCATGACATGGACAATAAAAACCACCCGGCCCATTTGGACCCCGATCTTTTTCATAAGGTTTGTATTTTGGCGAACACCCCAAGTGAGTGCATAAACCAATCAAAACAAGGTACTCCGGTCTAATTGAGCGAAATTGATTTTGCGCATATCCCGGTTGCTGTGCAACATGCGAATCTGGATCGCGCAATGCTGCATTATGTGTATTGAGATGCTCCAGCATGTCAGACGTACGACGAATGATCCAAACGGGTTTCCCCCGCCATTCAACGATCAGTTGCTGACCCGGCTCAATGTGACTCAAATCAACCCGCACCGCCTCACCTGCCGCCAATGCTTTTGCACTCGGCATCCATGATGATACAAACGGCGTTAACGCACACAAGGCACCAATACCCCCGAGAGCACACGCGCTCGTCGTAAGAAAACGCCGGCGTTGTTCATCAATTAAATTTTCGGTTTCTTTGGACACATTGACACTCAATTAATGGTAACTTAATGGTAACACCCTATGTCACCCCGAGCGCTTCTCTCCAGATGACATGCGGAGCGTTCAGGATGACGCTCGGTGTTCTAATCAGCGAAGTGATAATAAGTTTCGTCTTTTTTAACCATACCCAGTTCAAATCGAGCCTGTTCTTCCAGTGCTTGATCTCCTGATTTAAGTTCAGCAATATCCGCCTCAATCCCATGATTACGCGCAGCCAGCTTTTTATTATTCTCTTCCTGGACGGCTAATTTTTTTTCAAGCAACAGCCATTGCTCAACACTACCATCACCCAGCCATAACTTGCATTGCAATCCAAGCAGCGCCACTATCAAAAAAATATAGACCATTCGCATGAGACAATCCATTCAGGATGTTTTTTAAGATTATATACTGAGTAGGTCTTGGGATCGAGTCAGAAACAAAACCAACAATAACGATATTCCCAATACGATGGCAGGTTTCCTGATTAATACCCGTTGAGCCTGTTTAATCCCACAGCTGGACATAATTTTTAGGGTCTGTCGTCTTTGTTGATACGATTCTTTTATATTTTTATTATGGGTATCGATCACGCATCCATTTCGTGTCATATAGAGCTCGCCGCCATTTGAACCAAAGTATTGTTCACCGTAGTTAGTTAATAATTGCGCACCCTTTTTAATGTCTTTTTTTGCGACGTAAATGATAACCTCGTTGCCATATAAACTGCACACTTGATTTAATATATTTGACTCAAGACAATCAGAAGTAGATTTGATTCGCACAGTTTTGCTTTCTTTGGGCGCATGATTAATGAATCGTGCCATATTTCCATAATGCTGGGCATCAATATACAAATTTAAGGCATCGTGTTCCGGTCTGTATTCATAATGTTTACACACTGGATTCTTCTGTATTTTAGCACCACAATACCAGCTAATGTTCTCCCCCTGCTTGATCTCTTCTCTGGCAAACACGCCAAATCCAATAAAACGATTAATATAGCGTAATTCATACTTATCCATCTCATCTGCCTGCTTACAAAATTGCGCCATCTCCTGATTGATCTGATAGAGCAAATCGCCATTGATTAGCGGAGGAAGATCGTTAACGGTTATGAGTTGATCAATACAAATGGTGTCTTGATACTGAAAATTGATTCCGTTAAAGCGCGAAATCATCAAATTTAATTGCTCAAGACTAAGCCGTTCTGAAGCCGGTTGTTTATAATCAATTGAAAAATGGATTTGATATTGATCTTTTAATCGTAAAAAAATTGCTGAGGGTGTGATTTTAAATTCACACGCCAACGGGTTATCCGCTTGAATTAGAGTGGCGTAAACAAATTTTGCAGCATCAATCAACCCATCAAAATCATCGTATGAGTATAAATACGTATGATTTGATGAATGAAGGATGGGTTGGGTTAATAATGGATGGTTAAAATCCATGGTTGAGGCGAGCAACCGGGTTTCAATTTCATGGCCATCATCAACAGTACAGATCCCTGTGGCGATATCAATAACGGCCTGTTTATAAGGGGAGTCCCGATTTACATTATCAATCGTTATGTTAAGCATCCATGATCCTTATGGAGTGATATACGTTGGGCCTTGGCCCAACCATGCATTAATGACGTACTCCCGCATAACTCAAACCACTGACCTCAGCAATCCGCAACAATTGATTATATTTTGCCACGCGATCCGTGCGACACAAAGAGCCGGTTTTGATTTGACCACAACCAGTTGCCACGGCTAAATCAGCGATAAACGTATCTTCTGTCTCGCCTGAGCGATGCGACATCACACAACGATACCCGTTGCGATGCGCTAAACGAATCGTTTCACGTGTTTCACTTAATGTGCCGATTTGATTGGGTTTAATCAACACGGCATTGGCGAGCTTTTGATCAATACCTTGTTGCAAAATAGCTGCATTGGTCACAAACAAATCATCACCAACCAATTGAACCTTGGAACCCAAGCGCGCCGTAATCTGCTGCCAGCCTAACCAATCACGTTCATCCAAACCATCTTCGAGGCTCACAATCGGATAATGGCTGATTAACTCGGCATAATAATCAATCAATTCATTGCTGGTTAATGTTTTGTTTTCAGAGGCCATGTGATAAACCCCACCTTTCCATAATTCAGAGGCTGCGACATCGAGTGCAAAAACCATGTCTTTGCCTAACGAAAACCCCGCCTGATCAACGGCTTCAACTAACATATCCAACGCTTCACGATTAGATTTTATATCCGGTGCAAAGCCACCCTCATCACCAATCGATGTATTCATGCCTCGTTTTTTAAGCACAGACTTCAATACATGAAACGTTTCAGCTCCCCATTGTACTGCCGTTGCAAAATCAGGCGCGCCAATGGGCATGATCATGAATTCTTGTATATCAACATTATTATCTGCATGTGCACCGCCGTTGAGTACATTCATCATCGGCACCGGCATGACCATGGTTTCATCATGATGAAGCGCTTCAAATAACGGCAATTTTCGTGACTGGGCATGCGCTCGAGCTGATGCTAACGAGACCGCCAGAATCGCATTGGCTCCCAGACGTGATTTATTATCAGTGCCATCCAACTCACATAAGCGGCCATCTAACAGCACTTGTTCCGCAACTGAAACACCCTTCAAAGCATGATGAATCTCATGATTCACGTGATCCACGGCTCGCAATACCCCGCGTCCAGCAAAACGCGTCGAATCATCGTCACGCAATTCACATGCTTCGCGACTTCCGGTTGACGCACCGGATGGCACGCTTGCACGCCCCATAAGGCCATTTTCCAAAACGACATCCGCTTCCACAGTTGGATTTCCACGAGAATCCAAAATTTCCCGCCCTTTAATACTGGCAATGCGCATGTGAGACCCTTAATAATTAAATTGAGGGTATTGTTTTGTTAAGCGAGAGATAAGTCAAGAAAAAGGAAATTAATTGGTTAGGGCGTGTTAACAGTTGCTCCCCACCGCCTTCGTGCCGCGGCTTGTCCGCAGCATCCAGACGATCTTAATCAGCAACAAATATCTTCATACAGGTCACGCCATTCTGGATTTAGCTCCTCAACTCAGTTTAGCTTCCATTGTCTGCACAAATTTTTGAAACGCTTCTCACGTCGAGCTGCCTCCTCATACGTTTCATGAACCTCATAATAAACCAGGGTGTGGACATTGTACCTGGCTGTAAATCCCTGATTCACCTTGTTTTTATGTTCCCAAGCTCGTTTAAATTAAATCAGACGTTGAACCGACATAGAGTGTTCCATTACGGCCGCCGGCCATAATATAAACATAAAATGATGTCATCTCTTTCCTACGAAGATTAGGCTTGTCATACATCCCATGTTGTAGCATGATCTCCTGTAGCGTTGAGCACAGCTCGTCACTGAGCATTAGTCTAGGCATTGCAAACTCGATTAATATTGGTGTTAGACCCGTTATATTAAGATTTTGCTCTTACTAATTAAGGTATTACAGAAATTAATCAAGTTCGTTTTTAATTTGACCATCTTCTGGGTGCCGCGGCACGTAGGCGGTGGGGGGCAATTGTCAACACGCCCTATGATTAACATAGACCAACCAGAACATCAGAGAAAATTATCATGGAGTTGATATGTGTAGATTAGTAGCATACCTTGGTCATAATCTCCTCCTCGAAGACGTGCTCGTCAAACCCATCAATTCAATTGTCATGCAAAGCCTGCATGCACGGGAATCAAGCATTCCCACCAACGGTGACGGATTTGGCTTAGGTTGGTATGCGCCTCACATTAGCCATGATCCAGCTTTATTTACCTCCATCGCTCCAGCCTGGAATGATCGAAATTTATTAAACTTGACTGCAAAAATCCAATCGCCGGCCTTTTTTGCGCATGTTCGTGCCGCCAGCGCGGGTGGTGTGACACAATACAATTGCCATCCGTTTGTGCATAAACAATGGATGCTGATGCACAATGGCGGTATTCATGCGTTTTTAACCATTAAACGTCATATGCGCCGCTTGCTGGATGATGATATCTATGACTGGATCAAAGGTGAAACAGATTCCGAACATTTGTTTGCCTTATTTTTACAATTAGCCAAGGGCCATGACCTCAGTCAATTATCCGTAGTGGCTGATATATTGGAAGAAACATTTGTGACGATTGCGCAATTACTCAAGGCGCATAATCAAGAAGGTGAATCACATTATAATATCTGCCTTACGGATGGACATCGCATACTCGCAACTCGTTATTGCACAGATGAAACCATCATCCCTGAGACTTTACATTACGCCATGGGCAGTCGATTTGTGGTAGAAAACGCGCATCACCATATGTTGCAAGAAGACGGTCGACGCAATTGCGTGTTAATCTCATCCGAGAAACTAACCAACGCTGAGTCTGAATGGCAAACGGTACCGGCGCATCATATGATGCTAGTCGACTCAGACAAACGTGTTCAATTTCGCGCCTTGTGATTGATAGGGACTTGATTTCATGTTCCAATATCACCAAAAACACCGGGGACAAAAACATGCCAACATTTGATATTATTTCTGAAGTAAATGAAGTTGAACTCCGCCACGCAGTGGATAACGCTAACCGTGAGATGACCACACGCTTTGATTTTCGTAACGTTGAATCCAGCATTGAGCTGAAAGAATTATCCGTGACTTTAAAAACAGAATCAGATTTTCAAGTACGCCAACTGGAAGATTTGTTCCGCAATCATGCCACAAAACGCGGCCTCGATACCTCAGGTGTGGAGATGGAGGATAAACCTGTACACAGTGGGAAAATGTTTTCACTCACCATGACCTTCAAGCAAGGGATTGATCAACCCACCGCAAAAACCATCATCAAGCAATTAAAAGAAAGCAAAATCAAAGTTCAAGCCTCAATTCAGGGTGAAAAAGTCCGGGTAACAGGAAAAAATCGTGATGATTTACAAGAAGCCATGGCACTTTTGAAAAAAACCGAAGAAATAGAGCTCCCCCTACAGTTCGATAATTTCAGGGATTGAGCCCCGTAGGGGCTTTGTTTCTTAACCCATTAATTGAGCAGATCGAAGCGGTCAACACGGAGTCCGGATTTGTTTCCTAACTCATAAAATGAACATACCAGGGCGCTGGGCAATAAGGCGTTTTATCCTCAGTGGCATGACTAACGCCCTTATTTTGCGACACTATCATGCCCAACAAATATGCCGAGAAAAAAGAATGGAAAGTTCCGATTCAAAAGTACAAGTTGAGCAATCGGTCTGAATACAGCGATGCATTGCGTCGTCGTGGCGAGATTGATGTTTGGGCTATCGGAAGAGGCCATATCATTGTGGTATGAAAAGGATAGGGTTTATGATGGAACCGGTGCGCCAAAACGTTTCAGCGATTTTGCAATCATCACTTGCCTAGAAATACGTCAAGTATATCGTTTACCCCTTCGCCAAACAGAAGGCTTTATCAATTCCCTGTTTCAGATCATGAATATACCGCTTGTCTGCCCTGACTTTAGCTGTTTGAGCAAGCGACTTGGTAAGCTGGGAATCAAGGTTCCACTACCCGCGTCTTTTTTTTAATTTTTTTAAAACCAAAAATAATTTCATTTCCATGGATTAGTGGGTAGCGGCCATCGGGATTATGCAGCGCTTACCCTGTGATATGGAGAGGATACGTATGGACGGCGAAATTTATCTGAGCTTGGTGTACAGCGGTACCAGCGTATTCTTGGTAATGCGATGCATGCCAGGGTCATTGTTAACCAAAAACAAGAGGCGATGATTGGCTGTGGAGTGATTAATAAAATGACATCATTGGGGGTGCCGGTAAGCTACAGATCCGCCTAAATTTTGAATGATATTGGACGGGGTGGGTTAGGAAACAACGCCCCCATTGATTACAAAAGATGCTCCCAAAAATTTATTTATGCAACAACACCCTACTAATCCAGCCGAATACGCGGCTTAAATAAAAACGTTACCATTAAAATAATCAACAAGCTCATCATAATCCACCCCATTAAATAAAAACAATCATTCAACGCTAATGAAGCCGCTTGTTTGTTAAGAAAATCATTTAACTGAGCCAAGGCTTCGCCTGCTGATAAATTAAATCGTTGTGCGTTTTCAATAAAGTCTCGTGTTAACTCTGAAAGAGGAGTTAAACTCCCACCCAATCGGTCATGATAAAATACTTGCCTGCGTTGCCATAGAATCGGATACATGCCTACACCTAATCCGCACGCTATTGTTCGTGTCATCTGAAAAACGCCTTGGCACTCAACTAGCTTGCTCTCGTCAAGTTTGTACTTCATTAATTGAGTGAGTGCTGGTAAAGAAAATGGAATCACAAGCCCAATCAACACGCGTGAAATCACAATCCGTCCAAAATTGATATCCCAGTTAAAGTGCGCAATGTAAAAGCAACAGGTAGCAAAAGAAATCACCGCCACCGCAATGGGAACGCGTGGATCGAAGGTTTGAAAGGTTACAAACATACGAATGCCCATGCACATTGCCATAATGAAAATTAACAGCGCAATCCAATCAGGCGTATAGTTGACGTCAACGTAAAGCCATGAAGCCAGTATGGCAATACTGCCAAAATAGGTTGAAAACAGGAAGGCTACAAAACAAATACTAACGCAAAAATAAGGGTTCTTGAATAATTTGAAATCAATAATGCCACAATCCAAGACGTGATTTCGAACAATGAAACAGATCAACGCGATGCACCCGACCACCAGTAAACGTGTGAGCCAAATGGAACGAAACCAATCAAATTCTTGTCCTGTGACTAACCCTGTTGATATAAACAAAATCCCCACAAAATAAAAACAATAGCCCAAGGTATCCATGCGTATGTGTTCCGGCCGCGTGGATTCAACGCCCGTGCTCAGTGCCACGCCCAAATAGAGACTTAATATCAAGCATGTCAGGCTGATGACATAAAACAACCAACGCCAATCATAGAGAAAGCTAAACACACCATCAATGGATGCGCCGATCAAGGGTGCCATGACAAAGCAAATCAGAATCATGTTTGCCGTGAATCGTGAGTTACCTCCGGAAACAGTAGGTATAAAATGGAGCGTAATAAGCAAAAAAAGAGGTCCTGAAGCTAGCCCCATGAGCAAGCGAAATAGAATAAATTCCACATAGTTCGTTGAACACGCGCATCCTAAAGAAAAACACGCGAACAACATCATGCACACGACATATAATTGAACAGGACTTAATCGCGTCATGAAGGGTTTACCCAAAGGCACACTCAATGCATTACCAATGCAATAAAAACTAAAGCCGTACCCGGCAAGGCTCATATCGGCGCCTAGATCACTGACCATATTGAAGCCGCCAATGACGGTGAAGGTCATACTGAGCAGAATAATAAACAAGCTCAACAGCAATGAATAAAGGATCATGTTAGCGATCCGACCAAATGAATGGTTTTAGCATATAGCGTTTAAGTTCAGGATCAGCGTTGCTCGTAATAATCCCGGCAATCAGTGCTTGAACACCCAACTCCTCTTCTTTGAAAATACTGGTGACATAGTGCGGCGAACCCTTCGATGAGGTGGGTACAAGCAATCCAGATTGCGTCGATATGTTAGTAGTGACTTCCATGGACAAGCCGATTCTAAGCGGATGTTGTTTTAACTCACCAGGATCCAGAGCAATACGAACGGGCAATCGTTGAACTATTTTAATCCAGTTTCCTGAAAGATTTTGCGGCGGCAACAAAGAAAAAACATTGCCGGCCCCCCCAGGTAATCCAACAATTTTCCCATGAAAAACCGTGTTATAACCATATAAATCAGAAGTGATTGTCGCGTTTTGACCAATCCTTATGTGCTTTAACTGTGTTTCTTTATAATTTGCATTAATCCAAATTTGATCAAGAGGAATGACGCTCATCAGTGGCCTCTCGGGCTTAACCCACATGCCAACTTGAATGGTGCGTTGTGCGACTAAACCGTCCACTGGCGCATAAATCTTACAGCGATACAGTCGTACCCAAGCATCACGCACACTCTGAGCGGCCGCTTGTATATCAGGATGATCAGGGATGGTTGTGCCTTGTATAAACGCTAATGCTTTTTGATAACGACTTTGAGTTCGTTTCAGAGCCGAGATACGGGCTTGTAAGTCATCAACAGCATGTTCATAATTTTCCAATGAAACCCCGTTAGCGCCGATGACATCTTTTCGATGTTTAAAATCTTGTCTAGCCTTGAGTAGTCTTGCTTCTTGAATGCCGATTTCTGCCTTTAGAATAAATACATTATGAAAAGCTTGGCATACCTCTCGGACTACTCGTGCCAATTGTTTTTTCGCTTTTTCCAATGCAATCTTGGCATCTGTTTCATCTAACTCAATTAATAACTGCCCTTTTTTGACAAGAAAACTATCGTCGGTATGTATCGAAGTCACAAATCCAGGATGTAAGGACGTGATGTAGACTTGGTTTCCATGCACATAAGCATCGTTTGTATACTCTTTGTCATGCCAGACTAAAAACCAATAGAGGAGTAGAACCAATGCCACAAATAAAAAGCACCCGATCAAGTATGGACGTTGCTTTGCTTTGCTCATGCTAGCGTTATATTTTGTGTGTATTTTTTGCCACCAGCGTTTGTTCATCTTAAATTATCCGAAACATTGCATTGGAGTGGCGCGCTACATTTGTTTACTAAAGGGACTTTAGCTTGACAGTAGCCGCCACCCAATGCTTTGGTGAGTTTGATAGACGCTAGATACTGATTATAAAGCAGCATCACCTTAGTCAATTTGACTTGAATCACGTCTTCTTGTAGACGATAGGTATCAAATCGACTATCCAAGCCTTTTTGTTGACGCAATAAAACTAAATTAAATCTTTTTTCTGCGTAATAAAGAATGGTTGCTTGTTCTTGGTTCTGTTGGTCGATTGATTGAGCAAATGCAAGCACATCTAAAACCTCCTGTGTGCTTTGCAACAGTAAGTTATTGTAAGCAAAAATGGCAGCGTCAAACTGTGCTCTAATCGCGTTGATATTTGCTCGAATGGCACCCGCTGTAAAAATAGGTAAATTTAACGCCGGTTTTATCGCGGAAGTACCACTGGTCGTCGCAAATAGCGTTTTCCAACTGGTTGCCTGAAGACCGATAAGCCCGATTATATTCACATTAGGGTAAAAATCAGCCATGGCGGCGCCCGTTTTATAGGCCAATGCTTTTGCGCGCCAAATTTGTGCCATCAAATCGGGCCGTCTAGCTAACAGATCAATGGACAGCGTTTTGGGAATCACGGGACGTGAAGGAAGCGCTGGAAGTGCCTTACCGATGCCTAGTGGCGTATCGGGCCCACGGCCAGCCAAAATATTAATCAGGTGCTTATCAACAGCCAGTTCTTCATTAATATTGGCAAGTAGCTTCTTGGCTTCGCTTGCATTTTCTGTCGCTTGAAACGGTGCGAGTGCTGAAGACAGTCCCTTGTGAAGAAGTAAACTGTTTAATTCAGTGAGATCCATGCGAACCATCACTAACTGCTCATACAGTTCCTTTCTTATCAAGTTTGTCTTGTACGCAAAATAAGCTTGTGCAAGTGCGGTTGTCGTCATCAGTACCACTTGAGCGGCTTCGGCTTCCCGCACTCGCTCTCTGCCGATGGCTTCATAAAGAAGGTTGTGATTTTGTCCCCAAAAATCAAATTCGTAATTGAATGACAGAGATAAATCAACTATATAGGCGCTTAAAGGGAACTTCGAATTGAACGCTCGGTATAATCCATGCTGACTGGTGTATTGTTTGGTTTCTGTGGCATTAAAAAAAACCAACGGAAAAAGAACTGAGCCGGTGACAATGGCTTCTTGTCTCGCTACTTGTATTCTGCTATTCATCTCTAGAATGGATGGATTTTGAACCAATGCTTCTGTAATTAAATGATTGAGTTCAGACGAACCATAGACACGCCACCACGCCTTTTGTGGCCAATCACCTTGAGAAAACGTAGTTGTATTTTTTAAGTTTTCTTTAACGGAATGATCCATTGTAGGGAGAGCACCTAAATGTTTCACTTGGTATCTAGGCGGCAAGGCAACTCGACACGATATCAACATACTCACATAGAGAAGGATCAATAGTCTTGAAATTAACAGCATGAGAAAGTCGATTTTTTTTTCATTAAGTCCAACTTCTCGCCAATCAAAGCATCAAACACCAGCGCACCACGATCAACAGCATCTTTCACGAGATCCTGTCGATAATCTGACATAAGACCTAGCAATTCTTTTACTCGTAAAATCAAATCATAAAACCGCTTGCGATAACTGTGACTGGCATTAATGTCCGCCACTTGTTGAAATTGGGCTGAAAGTGATGATTCAATCCGTTTTGGATCCTGTATTAACAGGGGTATATCTTTCGACAAAGCAATCAGACTGGCCTGACTGTCAGCTATCAGTATTTGATGTGCCTCTTCCAGCTGGTGAAATCCCTCACCTTCTTCCATAAGGTTTACGCGTTCCTGCTCTACGTCTTCGCGAGTCATCGCCCCTGGAGCATCTTTGTCCTTGCCGTCTTCACCAGACAACAGGTAATCAATGAATAATTTTTGCGCATACATTTGATAATCATGCGGCAAGTGCATATTAAACCGCTCAAGAACACGTTCAGCGGCCAGCAAACCATAGGTTGAAGACCATGCAGACCAGTCCGTTAGCTCCTGTTCCTCGTTCATCATTCGTCCTGAATAAGGGTTAAATCACATAGATTTTCGCATTGGTGGTGCCGATATAGAGTAACTCCGGCTAAA
>CAMDBQ010000016.1 GCA_945889365.1 Legionella genomosp. 1
AACCATTTTATCTGGAATGGCGGGTGCAGATGAGAGTGATAGTCCAGAAGAGGAGTTAATGCTAACCACAGCGACGCTGGATTGGATGCTGACGCGTGCCAAAGCAAAACCAACCATTATCAATTATAGTTTTGGCAATGGGGGAGTCAGTTGCCCTGCTTGCACCGATTGGAGTGGGCTAGCAAAAATCGTGGATTATGTGGTCAATCATGACAAAATATTGTGGGTTAAATCAGCCGGTAACAAGGGGTATACCACCAACAAAAAACAATCAACCATGTCCACTCCTGCTGATAACTACAACGCGCTGACGGTTGCCAACATGAATCCAACCGTAAAAATCAACGGTGTGATCATGCAAACGCCGAACCGAAATCAACATGCGATTAAATTTACAAGCAGCCGCGGGCCGACATTAATGGGCCGCCGCAAACCGGATATTTCCGCGCCAGGTAACGACACACGCACCTGCGCACCGGATCCTTTTACTTATCCATTTAAATACACTGCAGCGATGGATTATCATGATGGCTATCGCTTAATGGGTGGAACCAGTTCCGCAGCGCCTCATGTTGGCGGAGCAGTTTTATTGCTACAAGATGCGGGAATTAAAAATCCGATAGCAGAAAAAGCCTTGTTATTAAATAGTACCGATGCATGGACGGACAGTGGCAAGCCAGGGCCAGATGATCCCAGCCATGTTTATACAGGCGGTCATTATGCAGTTGAGGGATCTGAGTGGAACCCAACTTATGGCTGGGGTTATATGAATATGCAAAAGGCTTTTGATCAACGCGATAACATGATCGAAGATCAATTGACCACAACCGATCCAGTTAAAAATTATGAGGCTTTTCTGCCAGTGGGTGGCAAAGTCACCTTGGTGCATGAACGCCGCGTTGGGTATACGGCCGATAACTCCGAATGGAAACTCAGCCATCTTTCACTTGAAATATATGATGCGGATACTGAGGAATTAATAGCCAAGGACAGTAGTCCAATTGATACCGTTCATCAGGTGGCTAATTGCAACCGGGAGTCGGGCAACAACTATTGCTCAGCAAAAACAAAAGCAGTTCGTGTGATTATCCGGGTTAAATTATTGAATCAAACCGTGGATGGAAGTCAAGACGAACCGTTTGCGATTGTGTTTGGGTAGGTTCGCGCCTTGCGCCAAGGCCGCAACCTACAAAACTAACGCCATAAACTCATCTTCATTCAACACCCGCACCCCCAGATCCGTCGCTTTGGTTAATTTAGATCCCGCCTCACTCCCCGCCACAACATAATCCGTTTTAGCCGAAACACTCCCTGTCACGCGTGCACCTTTCGCCAACAAGGCAGCCTTCGCATCATCACGACTCATCTGACTCAATGTGCCGGTTAGCACCACGGCTTTATCATAAAATACATGCTGCGTATCAGCAGGCTTAGTCTCTTCAATCGGCCAATGCACACCATAAGCGAGTAATGTATTCACGACATCCAGATTATGCGGTTGCGCAAAAAAATGTACCACATACGCAGCCCCCACAGGCCCGATGTCTTTTAGCTCCATCAATTGTTCGGCTGTAGCGGCTTTAAGTGCGTCCATATCATGAAAGTGACTCGCCAACACCCGCGCACTCGCTTCACCTATTTCACGGATCCCGAGTGCATAAATAAACCGGTTAAAGGTGGTTTTTTTACTTAACTCCAATTCATGCAATACATTTTCAGCCGACTTTTCACCCATTCGGGGCAATCCAGCCACTAATTTCAAATTCAAATGATACAAATCGGATACGTCTTTCAACATATCGATATCGACCATCAAATCAATCAACACCCTGCCAAGGCCATCAATTGACATGGCTTTACGCGAAGCGAAATGCCAGACCATACGTTTTAATTGCGCCTTGCAAAACAAACCGCCTGTGCAACGCGCGATGGCTTCGCCCTCTTCTCGAACCACATCAGCACCACAAACGGGACAATGCTCTGGCAGATGAATCATCGTCGTATGAACGGGTCGCTGTTCCATCACCACCGATACCACTTCAGGAATCACGTCCCCTGCCCGTCGAATGATCACCACATCACCAATACGAATGTCCTTGCGTTCAATTTCATCCATATTATGCAAGGTTGCATTGCTCACAGTGACGCCGGCAACACTAACCGGTTGCAAGCGCGCAACAGGCGTCAGTGCACCTGTGCGCCCTACTTGAAAATCAACATCCAATACCGTAGTCATTTGCTCTACGGCCGGAAATTTATGCGCACAAGCAAAGCGCGGCGCCCGAGCTACAAAACCTAATTTTTGTTGCCATTCGCGGCTATCAACTTTATAAACTACCCCATCGATTTCAAAAGGTAAGTTCGGACGACGCCGTTCCATCGCCTCATAATAAGCCTGACAACCCGCCAATCCCTTAACCAATTGACTCTCTGAAGACACCCTGAAACCAAAACTGCGCAATAGCTCCAGTTGCTGCATATGGCTATCCGGCAACTCAATCCCTTCGCTGGCTCCAATACCATAACAATAAATAGCCAAAGGGCGCTTAGCAGTGATGGCAGGTTTTAACTGACGCAAACTCCCTGCCGCTGCATTACGAGGATTAGCAAAGGTCTTTTCATCCTGCAAACGCGCTGCAGCATTGAAGGCTTCAAAGCCCGCTTTTGGCATGTAAACTTCACCACGAACCTCGATTAACGCGGGAGGCTTGTCAGTCATGAGCTTCAATGGAATAGCGGCAATGGTTTTAATATTACTGGTCACATCCTCGCCAACCGCTCCATCTCCGCGGGTCGCGGCAGAGATTAGCAATCCATTTTCATAAGTTAAATTAACCGCCAAGCCATCCAGTTTTGGCTCACAGGTAAACAATAAATTCCGCTCATCACATCCCAGTTTCTCCGTAACTCGCTTCATAAATCCCTGAAGCTCTTCAGAAGAAAACACATTACCTAACGACAGCATAGGCAGCCGATGTTCAATCGGCTTCAAGGCACTAACCGGGGTTATTCCAACCCTTTGCGTCGGCGAATCACTAGTGATCAATTGTGGATATTGCACTTCCAAATCCTGTAGTTCTTTAAAACAACGATCATATTCTGCATCGGGCACCAGTGGCTCATCCAATACATAATAATGCTGGTCATAAAGACGGATCCGTTCACGTAACGCATTGATTTGATTTAAAACAGTATCTTCAGTCATTAATTATTAATCGGTAACAAACAGGAAGACCATTTTAGGCGTAACGACCCAACCTCGCAAGGAATAACCGTGTAACGTCAGGTCTGTCCCATCTAAATGGGCACCGAAGTTTGCTTTGGGGACGTCTCGTTAAGATCCTGACAAAAACCCATATTCAACACCTGCATCAGATCCCGCAATGCTTGCGGGCTAGGGGTTCTGGGTTATACTGTGCGTCTTTACTCTAATATATCAGACTAAACATGCCCGATTTACCCATTGTGCTCATGACCGTTGGCGGAGTAGCTGCCCTGCAAATAGTCCTCATCTTTTGGTTGTTACGCCGTCAAAACCACCATCGCCTCCAAGCAGACGTGCATCATGAAAAATCACAACAAGCACTGACCACACAATTGCATCATGTGCATATTGAATTACAACAACTGTTTCAAACCAGTCAACATGGCATTCTTGAAAAAATTTCTCAAGGTCATTTAAACAGTCAGCAATTGATCTCTGAAACTGTGCAACGGCAAATGAGTGATGTGCGCGAGCAAATTGGGCATAGCTTTACTCAGCACGCCGGCGCTCTCACCTCTCATTTACAATCGTTAACAGAAGAAATACGCACCCATTTGCAGAGCTTGACACAACAGGTTAATCATCGCCTGACCGAAGGTTTTGAAAAAACCTCATCCACATTTATCGATGTGGTAAAACGGCTGACCATCATTGACGAGGCGCAGAAAAAAATCACGGAATTATCTACTCATGTCGTGAGCCTGCAGGATATTCTGGTTGACAAACGTGCCCGTGGCGCATTTGGCGAAGTGCAGTTGGCAGCCCTGATCGCCAATATGATTCCTGCCAGCCATTACAGCCTGCAATACACCCTCAGCAATCAAAAACGTGCCGATTGCATTCTGTTTTTACCTGAACCAACGGGTAATGTGGTTATTGATGCGAAATTCCCGCTGGAAACCTACCAACGGCTGATGAATACTGATCCATCCTCGGTGGAAAGAAAGTCCTTGCAGCAGCAGTTCCGCCAGGATCTGCAAAAACACATCAAAGACATTGCCGAAAAATATATTATTCCGAATGAAACAACGGATGGGGCAGTCATGTTTATCCCTGCAGAAGCCATTTTTGCGGAAGTTCATTCAAACTATCCCGAAGTGATTGCCATGTCGCAACGCATGAAAGTATGGTTGGTCTCGCCCAGCACGTTAATGGCTGTTCTTACCACCGCACGTGCCGTATTAAAAGATGATGCAACCCGCAAACAAGTGCACATCATTCAAAAACACCTCCATTCTCTGGCCGATGATTTCCAACGGTTTGAAAAACGCATGGACAAGCTGACCAAACACATTGATATGGCCCATCAAGATGTGAATGAAGTGAATACTTCAGCGAAAAAAATCTCCCAACGGTTTCAGAAGATTGAGTCGGTAGAGTTGGAGGGGCATGAGGTGGCGTTGGTTGAGACGTTGCCTTTGGTTTAATGGCAGCGCGCCCACGAATTCATCGTGGATAAAGAAGACTGAACGATGCCTTCTTTTCTGTGCTATGCTTCTTAATATTATATTGAGAGATTGAAATCATGCGGCTACTATATCGTTTTGCCATTGTGAGTCTCGTGCTGCTTAGCTTTGCTGTGCATGCCGATTGTGATAATTGTTGCGGCAGCATGGGTGGGGTTCAATACTGCGACTCCTCTGCCGGGCGCATGGTATGCAAAAATGGTGAATATTCGGCCTGTTATTGTACCCGTCATGCGGTGATGGATCTACAAAAAATCGCAGGTTGTTGCTTGTGGCAAGGAGGCGTGTTCAAAATTAATGAAAAAGGCTGGGTGATTTGCAACAATGGGGGCCTATCTGAAATTTGTAGCCTGGGAAACCCTATACAAAAAGTCACCATGTAATATGCTTCCATTAATTGAAATCAAAAACGTTTGTAAATCATATAACGCGTTGCCCATATTAAATGACATTTCATTTTCAGTGCAGCCCGGCGAATTCCTAACCCTGCTAGGACCCTCGGGCTGCGGAAAAACCACGCTATTGCGCATGATCTCCGGCTTCGAACAACCCTCGTCTGGCGAGATTTATATCAACGGTTTATGCGTTAATCATTTGCCACCACAACAGCGAGATGTGCACACGGTTTTTCAAAGTTATGCTTTATTTCCGCACTTATCGGTTTTTGAAAACGTAGCCTTTGCTTTGCGCTGCAAACGCATTGCTAATGATGAAATAGAGCAGCGCGTAAATGAATCACTGCGTCTGGTTCAGCTTGATTCTTTTGCCTCACGCAATATTAAACAATTAAGTGGTGGTCAACAGCAACGCGTTGCGATTGCACGAGCCATTATTAATCGCCCTCAAGTGTTATTACTAGATGAGCCGTTAAGCTCTCTGGATCACCGACTTCGTCAGGCCATGCAATACGAACTCAAACAGTTGCAAAAAACCTTGAACATGACGTTTATTTTTGTCACGCATGATCAAGAAGAAGCGCTGTCGATGTCGGATCGAATTGTTATTTTCAATCATGGTCACATTGAACAAATCGGTACACCACGAGATGTTTATGAAAACCCCAGCAACTTGCATGTTGCCATGTTCATTGGGGAGGCCAATATTTTTGAAATCGAGATCAATGCCATTGAGGGGCAAGACGTCATCACCGAAGTTGAATCCACTACATTGCATTGTAAAAATACGGGTAATTACGTAGTCGGTGAAAGGCTTCATTTAATTGTACGCCCAGAGGATATTCGCGTTTGGAGTGAAACCGAAATTCCCAGCACAAAAGGCATGCTGCCCGGCAAAATAGTCGACATTATTTATAAAGGCTCAACGGTTGATCTAAAAGTCGCACTGCCATCCGGTAAGATTATCAATGCGTCTGAATTTTTTGATGAAGATGATGACCAGTTGGAGTATTTGCCTAATGAGATTGTTTGGGTGCACTGGTTAACTGGCTGGGAGGTGTTATTGCCTCATGAAGACTAAACCATTATCCATTTATTTTATTTACACTTGGCTGGCTGTATTTAGTTTAATCCCGTTGGGGCTGGTTTTTATAGCCAGTTTTTTATCCAGGGACAGTACTCATCTAGTATCGCTACCACTAACACTAAGCCATTACAGCGCCCTGCTTTCTCCGCAATTTGCCAATGTATTTTTACGCTCACTAATCATCGCTTTCATAACCACTGCTGCCTGTCTTTTACTGGCCTACCCGTTCAGTTATTTACTGGTCAAATCAAAACATCAATCTGTTTTGCTGCTGCTGATTATTATCCCTTTCTGGACCAGCTCATTGGTTCGCACCTATGCATTGATAGCCATTTTAAAGTTAAACGGAATACTGAACGCCGTTCTAATCAAACTGCATATTATTGACCAACCATTGGCATTGCTTTATTCCAATTTCGCCGTTATCAGTGGGCTTATTTATACTCTGTTTCCATTTATGGTCTTGCCGATTTTTACTAACATGGAGCGTTTTGACTTTAGATTAATTGAAGCGGCCAAAGATTTAGGCGCCGGCAGGTTATCCATTTTTTTTCGAGTGTTTTTACCCAATACCGCCAAGGGCATTATCTCAGGATGCTCTTTGGTTTTATTACCAGCAATGACCCTGTTTTATATTCCCAATGTTTTGGGTGGTGCGCGCTCTGTGCTGTTAGGCAATATGATTCAGGGGCAATTCCTGGTTCTTGAGAATTGGCCACAAGGGGCTGCAACGAGTATTGTACTGACAATGACGTTAATTTTAATCTTGTGGTTCTTGCGACGCGATCGTAAGGGGTCCAGCACGTGAAGTCCTTTGCCAAAAAACTATACATGCTATGGGTATACGGTCTACTGTACATCCCCATTCTCGTATTGATTCTTTACTCAGTAAACAATGCGCGATTCTCTTTGCAATGGCATGGATTTTCAACCCATTGGTATCAAGTATTAATCCATGACCAAGGTCTTTGGACCGCTCTTTTTCATTCAGTCTATTTAGGTCTTACCGCCTCTCTAGTGGCGACTGTCACCGGGCTATTTGCTTGCGCATATCTGTTTTTGCACCCAAATTACAAACACTACCGTTCATTTTATGCAACCCTGTTCTTGCTGATTATTATCCCTGATCTGGTTCTTGGCGTCGCATTGCTGATTTTTTTCAATATCACCTCTACACCATTAGGATTTTTAAGTTTATTAATCGCACATATCACGTTTTGTATTCCTTTTGTTGTCCTAACCATCAACAGCCGAATTCATACGTTGGACGTCAATATTTTTGCTAGCGCGCTGGATTTAGGTGCGAGTCGGTTTACCGCATTAACACGTGTTTTATTTCCTTTATTATGGCCGGCGATATCCAGTGCATTTTTATTGTGTTTTACCTTATCATTTGATGATGTGATCATCAGTTATTTTGTGTCTGGCCCTGATTTCAATATATTACCACTGACTATTTATTCGCTGGTGAGAGCCGGGGTTACACCTGAACTGAATGCCCTATGTACCGTGACTTTTTTAATTTCCATGGTACTGGTCATCCTGTCTTATCGCATGTCACGGAAATCTTAATGAATCGCTTGCTAACCTCACTATTATGTTTGCTTATATCCAATTCAATCCTAGCCAACAAGGTTGTAAACGTGTATGCCTGGGGTGGTGAAATCCCCAAAAGTGTCATCCAACAATTCGAACATGAAACCGGTATCCGTGTTAATTTTGCCACCTATGACAGCAACGAAGTCATGTATGCCAAATTGCGCTCAAGTAAACACTCCATTTATGATGTCATATTGCCATCAGCCTATTTTGTTGAACGCATGCAGAAGCAAGGCATGCTCAATAAGCTCGATCCATCTAAACTCCCTAATCTCAAAAACCTTGAACCCCGCTTCACCAAAAATGATTACGATAAAGGCAATCAATACAGCGTACCTTTAATTTGGGGTGCCACAGGTATTTTTTATAATCAACACTGGGTTAAACAGCAGCCAAAAAGGTGGACGGATCTTTGGGATAAGCATTGGCGCGGTCAACTGATGTTACTGGATGACTCACGCGAAGTATTTGCGCTAGCACTCATGAGTTTAAACTTCCCGCCAAATGACACCGATCCGGTGCACATTCATGCTGCCTATGAAAAATTACTGGCACTGACCCCCAATATCAAGCTATTTGGCAGTGATGGCATTCAAGCGATCATCATTGATGAAGATGCCATCGCGGGCTCCGCCTGGAATGGTGACGCATTTAAAGTCCATGCGGAAAACAAACACATTAATTTTGTATACCCGAATGACGGGTTTGTGATTTGGGTTGATTGCCTAGCCATGCCAGTAAATCCCCCGCACCGAGATGAGGCGTATCAATTTATTAATTACATGCTCAAACCGGAAACGGCGGAAAATATTGCTCTGATTGAGGGGCATGCGATTACAAACCTAGAAGGAAAAAAACGACTGCCTCCTGACATTCGAGACAATACAATGGTATATCCTACTGATGAGATTATGCAACGCGGAGTGGTTCAACGAGACGTTGGAGAAGAGACCATTGCCTTGTATAGCCAATATTGGCAGAATTTGAAATTGGCATTTTAGAGGATTAATTACCATGACATTTGTAGTCGACCACCGCATAACATCAACCTGTTCCCGAATCGCCGACTGGCCTTTGTGTCGAGTATTTTTGAAAAACAACGCTAACTACCCTTGGCTGATTCTGATACCTCGTCAAGAAAATATTCAGGACATTGATCAACTGCCTGAGGCATTGCAACACACACTGATTCAAGAGATTAGCCAGTTATCATCTATCGTCAAATCTCAGTTCAAACCGCACAAACTGAACGTAGGCGCGCTAGGCAATGTCGTTTCACAACTACACATCCACATCGTAGCCCGCTTTACCCATGATGATGTATGGCCTCATGGTGTTTGGCAAGAACAAAAAACCAAACCTTACGCAGAGGATGTCATGAATGAATTAATCGGGCAGCTAAAGATTCAAATGTAGAACCCACGTCATCCTGCTGAACATGCGTTCGGGATGACGCGGGTTGTAAATTCATGCAGCTGGTTCAGCTTCTGGCATTTGTGCCGCTAGCTTTGCTTTACAATCGGCTAACTCTTCATCTGTAAACGTAACACCTTCCAACGTTTTGGTTTTCGCAACAACAGGCAGAACACAATCTTTAATCAATCCATTACCTTTAGTATCCCCTTTGGAATACCCTGCCGCCATGCATGCCTTTGCAATCGGCATACAACCTGCCGCCCATCCGGACAGAGAAACACTCATCGCTACAATAACAAGACCTGATTTACAGTATAATTTATTCATGTAATGCTCCTTTTGGTTTAATGTTGCATAGTAACTATAGCACCACATTTTACTTTCTGCCTCCTTGAGTAATTTATTTTCCCCCTCGGTCTTGACATTTATCCTGTAAAAAGACAAAATCACGCCTTCTTTGGCTATGTAGCTCAGTTGGTTAGAGCGCGGCACTCATAATGCTGAGGTCGGTAGTTCGAGTCTACCCATAGCCACCATAGAATTCAAATAGACACATTCGTTTTACAAAAACACTATTGCATCTCTTCAAATTTAGTTATCATGTCATAAGAAATGATTTTATGGTTGGTCAATGCAAATTGTCGCGCTCTATATTTTAATGCTGTTATGCTCGTCTCTGCTGCATGCAACTGAAGACGGCATTTTAAATGCATCACTGAGTAATCACTCTACATCGCTAGATCAAGCCAAAGCGTATGCAAATCAAGACGCCATGCGTGAATTGCAGAAAAAAATGGTTGCGTCTGCAAAAAATGCGCCATCAGATAAAGCAGATGAATCATTAAGCCCCCCACTTCCAGCCCAAAAAATATGGAATTTGAGAAATGCCGATATTCGTGCCGTCATTGCCGAAGTTTCGCGTGTTACCGGTAAAAATTTCCTCATAGATCCCCGAGTGCAGGGCAAAATATCCATTATTTCCAGCTCGCCTATGTCAAACAAAGAACTGTACCAAGTATTTTTGTCCATGCTACAAATATCAGGCTTTAGCACGATTCCCAATGGTAATATTATTAAAATCATTCCCACCATTGATGCTCGCACCCTTTCACCCGATATGCTCAGCGAACTAAAACACCCACCATTTGGCGATGACATGATGGTGCAAGTGATTCCAGTGCAATATGTCCCAGCTGAACAACTCGTGCCAGTGTTGCGCCCATTAATGCCACAATGGAGCAGTGTTTCGGCTTACGCGCCGTCTAACATGCTGATTTTATCAGGTCGAGCTAATAACATTAGACAGCTGGGAGATATTATTAAGCAAGTGGATAGCTCCTCAGCGAATGGCATTGACATGGTGCCGCTTGAGCATGCTCTGGCAATGGATGTCGCCAATACACTAAAAGAACTGGTAAAAACCCAAAATGGCAACAGTACGCAAGGCCAAACTACGTTGGCAGCCGATGATCGCAGCAACTCAATTCTGCTCAGCGGCAGCAAAACAGAACGAATCAGACTGCGTATGCTGATAGCTCAATTGGATCAAAACAATCCAAATGCGCCCAATGGCAACACCCAGGTCGTGTATTTAAATTATTTACGCGCTGCCGATCTGGTTCCTATTCTAGCCGGCATTGCACAAGCCAGTTTCAGCGGCACAGTCGGCACAACGATTGGTACCGTAACAAGACCGGCTCTAGATAGCACCAATCCAGCTGCAAGCCTCTCAGCAGACACCAGCGGCGGCCCAATTGTCAGCCCACCGAGCCCTGCCGGAACACCCGATACTACGGCAAGCAACACCCAGAATGAAGGTGGAACAAAACCTACTGTACAAATCATTGCCGAGCCAAACACCAACTCCATTATTATTAATGCACCGGCAACGCTGATACGGACATTGAAATCCGTTATTAGCCAACTGGACATTAAACCTGCGCAATTATTAATTGAAGCCTTGGTAGCAGAAATCAACGAACGTGATTTTAACGAGCTGGGTGTTGAATGGGGCAGTGTTGATCCAACAAATAAAGTGGCGGAGAGTTTTAGAGCCGGTTTTGCTATCCTAAGCTCCAAAACTACGATCAACCAATTCCAAGCCCGTGTCTATGCGCTTGCACGAGATCATAAAGCCAATATTCTCTCCACGCCATCTGTGGTTGTTTTGGATAATCGACAAGCTAAAATCCTGGTGGGTAAACAGGTCTCCATCGCCGGTTCCTCCTACCCGAACAATGCAAATGGAACTGCCCCAAGCGGCAGTCCCTTTACCACGTTTAATCGCGTGAACGTAGCCTTGCACTTATATGTCAGACCGCAAATTACCCGTGGAAATGGAATTGAAATGCAGATCGATCAGGGCAACGACACCCTTGAACCGACTGATTTAATTAATAATACCATACCTACTTTTAACATCAGTGCAATCGTGACATCAGTGCACGTTGAAAGCGGAGATATCATCGTGCTCGGTGGTCTAGCGCAAGATCAAGTGGCCAATAACAATAATAACCTGCCTATTCTAGCTAATATTCCAGGTTTTGGTCGTTTATTTCAGCACAATAGCGTCACGCACGAAAAGAAAGTCCTGATGGTATTTATCCGTCCCCATATTCTGCGATCTGAACACGATACCGTTCAGGTATCCGGTGGGAAATACAATCACCTGCGACAAGATCAACTGGCTATCGCCCGCGCACAAGAGGTGTATACGCCCTCCATCAACAAGACCATTGTTCCGCCCTTGCATCAATCGGCTTTGCCCAAGCCTTTTTGTCATCCGCCCTGCTTACAATCCGCGATGACGAAGTAAACTATGGACTCACGTGAACAATCCATGCAGATACCTTATCTTTTTGCTAAAAAGCAGGGTGTGGTATGTGCAGGATTGCAACCAGATGGAACAGCATTAATTTATCATCTTGCCAGCACGCCGCTGCAGATTTTTGCTGAAATAAATCGGTTATTGCAATGCGAATTGCAATTACGCGAGGTCAATTTATCCGAGTTTCAACTCCAATTAACCCAGGTTTATCAATCCCAATCCTCGATACTTGATGCAACCGAGGGCATGGAAGAAAACGTTGATCTCATGCAATTGGCAGGCCAATTGCAACTGGGCGAAGATTTGTTGGACAATCAGGATGATGCGCCCATTATTCGTCTGCTTAATGCCCTGTTTACTCAAGCCATAAAACAGAAAGCATCGGATATTCACATTGAAACCTATGAAAGCAGAGTGCTCGTGCGTAACCGCGTGGATGGCGTATTGCAAGAAGTACTAGAGATCCAGCGCGGCATCGCTCCACTAGTGATTTCTCGCGTAAAAGTTATGGCAAAATTGGATATCGCTGAAAAACGAATACCTCAGGATGGCCGTATCGCATTGCGTATCGGCGGTCACAATATTGACGTCCGTGTATCCACCCTACCCTCCAATCATGGCGAACGCATCGTGTTGCGTATTTTAGATCAGCAGTCAGCTCAACTGGATTTGGGTTTGTTGGGCATGCCAGCGGATGCATTAGACGTGATTCGGAAAATGATCGCCCAACCCCATGGGATCTTGTTAGTTACAGGCCCAACAGGCTCAGGAAAAACCACATCGTTATACGCGATGCTAACGGAGCTGAACCAAGTCAGCCGAAATATTTTAACGATTGAAGATCCAATAGAATATGATTTACCAGGCATCGGTCAGACACAAGCCAATCCAAAAGTACACATGACATTTGCCAAAGGCTTACGCGCGATTTTACGTCAAGATCCTGACGTGGTCATGATTGGGGAAATCCGAGATTTAGAAACCGCTGAAATTGCTGTGCAAGCCAGTTTAACAGGACATCTTGTGCTTTCCACGCTGCATACAAACAGTGCGCTGGGCGCACTGACGCGTTTGCATGACATGGGTGTTGAATCATTTTTATTATCATCGAGCATTGTTGGCTTGATAGCCCAGCGTCTGGTTAGGAAATTATGTGTCCATTGCAAAACAGTGCACATACTTCGCCAGGATGAACGCGATCTCATGGGCCTTAAACCCGATACCAACGTAGCTAAAGTATATGAACCGCAAAGCTGTGATGAATGCAATCAACTCGGTTATCGCGGTCGTACCGGCATTTATGAGCTAATTACCATAGATGAAACCCTTCGTGGAATGATTCACCGCAATGACAGTTTACAAAGCATGGAAACCTACCTGCGCAAAACCACCCCCAGTATACGCGCGGATGGGTTTAAACGCGTGCTGCTAGGAGATACATCGTTGGCAGAGATATTACGCGTGACGAGTCAGTACTAATTCAATCATGCATCAACTGTTCTATATACCGTCGACACGTCAATGGTTTACTCAGGTAATTAACAAACTGACGCGAACCTCCCGTTCCGGTAATCACCAATGTTCCATAATTAAACATGTTTCCTAAAATAGACTGTCGGATATCAACACATTCAATTTTATTGATTGACATATCAATGGTTTGACGCACCAAAATTCCGGTACACAAAATGACCTGTTTATTTTTGATAATCAAATAAGAGGAAAGATACGTCAATCCAGTCAGAGCCCCCCACAATAAAGCACCACAACCCACTATATATGAAGGAACACGTAATTGAGGGTATGCCATTGCAACATAGAGAGTGGCGCACAACAGCAATGCGGGCCAAAAAAATAAAATCAGGTGAAGATGAGCCTGATATACGATATTGTTTGTCTTGGTTGATGTGTTTTCGTTCATCAATAATCCTTGTTAGAGTAACATCCCACGTCATCCCGAGCGAAGCG